>JALUPA010000070.1 GCA_027054335.1 Ardenticatenaceae bacterium | reverse complement strand
AACGCACAATACGCTGGGCCTGGCGAAGGCGAAAGGGGCGCGGTATTTGCTGGCCTCTACGTCGGAGGTGTATGGCGATCCGCAGGTGAACCCGCAGCCGGAGACATATTGGGGGCACGTGAACCCGATTGGGCCGCGCGGCGTGTATGATGAGGCGAAACGTTTTGCCGAGGCGATTACGTTGGCTTACCAGCGGTATCATAATCTGGAAACGCGGATTGTGCGGATTTTTAACACCTATGGCCCCCGAATGCGGCTGAATGACGGCCGTGTCGTGCCCAATTTTATCCGTCAGGCATTGCTCGGTGAACCGCTCACCGTGTATGGCGATGGCCGCCAGACGCGCTCCTTCCAGTATTACAGCGATCTGGTTGAAGGTATCTATCGCCTGCTTCAGTCTGACGAGAAGCTGCCGGTCAATATCGGCAATCCCTCGGAGATGACCATTTTGGATTTTGCCCACGCTGTGGTGGAAATTGCCGGCAGTAACTCGGAGATTGTGTTTGTTCAGCCAAAAGATGAACGATTCACGGACGATCCCAAGATGCGCCGGCCGGACATCAGCAAGGCGCAACGGGTGTTGGGTTGGGAGCCGAAAGTGTCTCTGGCTGACGGGTTGGCGGAGACGGTGGCGTATTTTCGGGATAAGGTTTGATGGGGTAATTGGCAATTGGGTAATTGGGTAATTGGAGGATTAGAGATTAGAGATTGGAGATTGGTTCAATCTTTAAGATTGAACCAATCTGCTGTTTGGCAGCCGCCGGGATTTTTGCTGGCGGCGGTGCTGGCAGGCATCTTGCTGGCGCGGCTGCCGCTGCCGTGGGCGGTAGGATTGGCCGTAGGTACGGCCGTATTCCTGCTCGTCATCATTTACCCTGTCATTGGTCTGGCGCTGGCGCTGCTGGCGGCCCCGTTGGGAGCGTGGGAAAGTGCCACGTTTGGCTCGTCTTTGCTGGACAGTGGCCAATTCTTCCTACTGTTGACCCTGGCGGTGTGGCTGGGGCGCGGCCTTTCCCGGCGGCGGTTGATGATTCCGCACACATTTTTACATGTGCCGTTGGCGTTTTTTTTGTTGGTTACGGCCGTATCTCTCCTCAACGCCCCTTCTCTTCCCTTCGGCCTGCGCGAATGGCTCAAATGGGCCGAAATCGCTCTGATTATGCTCATGGTTGTAGATATGGGCGCTGCGCCTGCTATCCGCCGTCCCGCAGCTGCCCAATTACTAATTACTATCTTCCTCACAATACTTCTCTTAGCTGGTTTCGCGCAAGCCCTCATCGGCATCTGGCAGTTTGGCCGGGGCGATGGGCCGGAGCATTTTCTGGTATTGGGGCGGTTTTACCGGGCGTATGGCACGTTTGAACAGCCGAATCCCTTTGGCGGCTATATGAATCTGACGGCTTTGCTGGCATTGGGTGTGGCAGTAGGTTTGTTGACGGCCGTCTGGCGACGTTGGCGGCAGGGTCAGGCATTTTCCTGGCGGCTGGCGGGGACGCTGCTGGTTGTGGGCGTTGTCGCTGTAGTGACCAGTCTGGCGTTGATCTTTTCCTGGAGCCGGGGGGCATGGCTGGGCTTTGTGGCGGGCGTGGCCGTCCTTGTCCTTTTCTGGCCGAAAAAGTTGTGGCAGGGCGCCTTACTGTTAGCGGTGGCCGGGCTGTTGTTTTTCGGCGGCGGGCGTGCCGGTGTGGTCCCCGCTTCCGTTACCGAGCGCATCACCAGTTTTAGTCAGGATTTGCGTTTTGGTGATGTGCGTGGCGAGGACATCAATGATGCCAACTACGCTATTTTACAGCGATTGGCTTATTGGCAGACGGCCGTGGATATG
>JALUPA010000069.1 GCA_027054335.1 Ardenticatenaceae bacterium | reverse complement strand
TTGACAAAACTATCAAGACGTTACAGAACCATTTTGACCTGATAGCCAACTATTTCATTCGCCGTGCAAACAGTGGTTTTGTGGAAGGGTTTAACAACAAGGCAAAAGTTATCAAGAGAAGGTGCTACGGGATCAAGAATGTTACCAGCTTATTTCAACGGCTTTGGCTGGACACGAAGGGGTATGCACAGTTTGTTTAACCCCCATATATTCTGTCAACCCCATGAAATCCCAAAGAGCCAATGTTTTTATGCCATCGTTCCCTTCATCTTTTCCGGCGGATTTGAAACCGCGATTGCGTGAGGTGATTTATCAGGTTCAGCAAGAAATTCAGTGGAAACCCGGAAAAGGTGATTCTCATTTGGCAAAACGAATCTCGCTTGGGCATTTGTCATCAGGCGCAACGCTGGCAGAATATGAAGCAATTATTCGCGCCGTGCTATTGCATCCCGAAGCTGAGGTGTATCTGTTTCAATTTCACGAAACGTATTATCCTGCCGTGGCGGCTACGTACAGAGGTCGGGTTTGGCTGGTGATGTTTGGTATGAATGGCGTTATGGAAACGGCATTTCCACCTGATCAACCGGATGTTTATTTGCAAGACGCAAAATATCATCTGATTGGACCAATTCGGGAAATTTTATTATGAATCGTCTTCTGAAAAACTATGTGGTGGATGTACAGTATCCTAATGTAAGTGGGATTGAACATTTGCAAATGCTGGAAACACGCAGCAAGCTGGCTGAGGTTGAGGCCAAATTATCTCCCCAGGAACGCAAGGCTTTACTGGATGCGGATCGCCAGTTGGCGGCGCAGGCTGATAAATTCTTGCGGGAATTGAGCCGCTTTGTTGATCTGGCTGAGGAACGGCAGCGGCGTCAGCCTGACCCGAATGAGTGGTGGTGGTATTTGGATATTTTGGCGCAGGTTCCGGCTGGGGTGCAACGGCCGTATCCGGCCACAAGCATCGCAGCAACATAAGCCTGCCTCCTCCCTATTCTTCAACCAAATCACTGGTTATGCGGGACGGCCGTTTCTCCTGCCCGTCTTATTCTAAAATACGACCGAATGCGGAGCAAGATGGCGCGGAATGGCGTTGTTTTGTTGGCCCAGGTGTTCACCGCGCCATCCTGCCCCTACAAAACGCCTGGCAATAAAAAAACCGCCAGTTTCCTGACGGTCTCAACTCCCAAACCGATTACCGGCCACCGATGGCCGATTACCATCAACCGGGATTCCCCAGCCGGGCCAACTCCGCTTCGGCGACGCTTTCATCCAGTTTTTTGAAGAGCGGTTTGGGTTTGGGCAGTTGGCGGCCGGCGGGAATTTCTGCGCGCTGCCAGACGCCGACCGCTTTTGACCCATCATACGTCAAAGCCACGTGCGTCTTACTCGTTTCCTGGTATTCCTCCACCCGCTGCTCGCCAAACAAAGTCCCCTCTTCCCCCAGCATCTCGTGAACCCGCTGGCTGGTGAAGGGCAGAATGGGCGCCCAAGTAATTTTGAGGGCGTTGATGGCTTGGACGGCCGTGTACAGGGCGCGCCCCGTCGCCGCCAAATCCGTCTTGGCCGTCGTCCACGGACTGGCGTCTTCCAGATATTGGTTCACCAGGGTGGAGAGGCGCAAATTTTCCTGCACGGCCGCGCGGAATTTGCAGGCGTCGTATAGCTGGCTGACCGTCTCCATCCCGGCGTCAATGGCTGCCAGCAGGGCCGCGTCCGCCTCTGTGAGCGCGCCGGGGTCGGGGACGACGCCTTTGAAGTACCGTTTGGTCATGTTCAGGACGCGGTTGACCAGATTGCCCCAGTTGCCTACCAGCTCCGCATTGTTCCGCTCCACAAAGCCGCTCCAGCTCCAGTCACTGTCCCGCGTTTCCGGCATGACGGCCGTCAAATAATAACGCAGCGGGTCTGGGTCATACCGTTCCAGCGCATCCAGCATCCAGACGCCCCAATTCATACTGCCGCTGATCTTGCGCCCTTCCATGTTCATAAATTCGTTGGCAGGCACGTCGTAGGGCAGGTTCAGGTGGGCGTTGGGGTCGTCGCTGTACAGCCCTTTGGCCCCCAGCAGTTGGGCGGGCCAGAAAATGGCGTGAAAGGGGATGTTGTCCTTGCCGATGAAGTAGAGGGCGCGGGCGTTGTCTTCCTGCCACCAATGCCGCCACGCTTCCGGCTGCCCCGTGTTTTTGGCCCATTCGATGCTGGCAGACAGGTAGCCAATCACTGCTTCAAACCAGACGTATAGTACCTTGTGTTCGTACCCTTCTACCGGTACCGGGATGCCCCAATCCATGTCGCGGGTGATGGCCCGGCCGATTAGCCCCCGGTCAATGAAATTGCGGGCAAAGTTGATAACCTGGGGCCGCCAGAATTCCTTGTCGTCGTGAATCCAGGCGCTCAGGCCGTCTGCGGCAATTTGGGGCAGGTCAATGAAGAAATGTTCCGTATCCCGCAGTTCCAGAGGCGAATTGTCCACTTTGCTGTAGGGGTTGATCAGTTCGGCGGCGCTCTCGAACAGCGTGTTGCAGTTGTCGCACTGGTCGCCGCGGGCGCGGGTGTAGCCGCAGTTGGGGCAGGTGCCTTCCACGTACCGGTCGGGCAGGAATTTGTCGCTGGCCGGCGAGTACATTTGCGGCGTGATTTTTTTGTAGAGATAGCCGTTTTCCAGCAGAGACAGGAAAATATCTTGCGAGACCTGGAAGTGGTTTTCGGTGTCGGTGTGGGTGAACAGGTCGTAAGTCAGCCCCAGTTTTTGGAACAATTCCAGGAAACGCTGGTGGTAATGGTTGAATGTTTCTTCTACCGTCTGGCCCAATTCTTCCGCCTTGACGGTGACGGGTGTGCCGTGGGCGTCGGCGCCGGAAACCATGAGGACGTGATTACCCTTGAGGCGATGAAAACGGGCGTAGATGTCGGCCGGCAGGTAAGAGCCGGTAACGTTGCCCTGGTGAATATCAGCGTTGGCGTAGGGCCAGGCGACGCTGACCAAAATGTATTCTTGTGTCATAAGCGTTTACTTTCTTGGCCGCGGATTGCGCGGATTGCGCGGATTGGTTGATTAAAAATCCGCGCTAATCCGCGTAACCCGCGGCTTTAGTTGCCAAATCTAAATCTCTTCTTCCTCTTCGATAAAGTCGTCTACCAGCAAGTCGTCTTCCAGTTCTTCTTCGGCTACTTCAGATAGGGCTTCGGCCAGCAGTTCAAAATCGTCTTCGTTGACGGGCAGGAAAGATTCCGGTTCCAGTTCCAGGCTGCGGAAGTTGGGCTGGCTTTCCAGTTCGATGGCCTCTACCGGCGTGCCGTGTTCCAGTTTGAGGGCGGCGGTGTCAATGTCAATGGGGAAAAATTCGCGCTTTTCTTTGACGGCCGTAAAGAAATATTTGTGCGGATTAGCCATCTTGCCTGGCCCGTTCACCGTAGCCACGGCAAAAAACATCTTGCTCTCCATGTCATAAAAAATAATGCGGTCATCCTGCTTGAGCTTGATAGCCATCTCCGGCAGCGGCCCCATAATGACCCGTTCCGGCCAGCCAGGAAAGGTTAGTTCGTCTTCTTCGGGGATGTTGACCACTTTGATGTAGTAGCCGGTTCCTTTCTTGCCCCGTTTTTTACGGCGGCTGGCTTTGGCCGCTTCCCGTTCCACCAGGATGTTTTCCCAGATGCGTTCCTGGAGTTCTATTTTCAGATCAGCTTCTGTGCCGTCGGCATAGCGCACCCGCATTTTGGGCGGGTTGATGGCCAGGACGGTGTATTCTCCTTTGCGATTGGCGTATACGCCGTTGACTTCAAACATTCTCCTACTCCCGTTACGTGATGCGTGATTCGTGAAGGTGTGACGTGTGATTTTTTGCCGCTCTTCACCTTGTCATTTTTGCGTGCATAGTAACGCTTTCAGGGTCTCTTGGCAAGAGGAAAATTTGAATGTGATGCGTGATTCGTGATACGTGACGGTTCTTCACGTATCACGAATCGCGCATCACGATAAATTGCTCGCCGTCCCATCCCGTTATGACCCGGCCATCCGCTCCGCAGCCGTCCCGCGCAATTTCCAGACGGCCGTCGCCATCCCCGTCTACCACGCCCAAATTACCAGCGCATTGGCCGGGGATGGGGAGTAGTTGTAGTTCGCCGGATACGGCCGTCAGTACAAACAGATTTCCCTGCAAATCATCGCGCAGAACCATATCCGGCAAACTGTCCTGCGTTAGATCGGCTGTTTCCCCAATTTCCAGGCGGGGGACGGGGCGGCTGCGGTCGGAGAGGTATTGCTGGAGCAGAACGTTGGCCGTGCCGTCCGGCTCTATCTGCAAAACAACCAGTTCCGTATAGCGCGGGTTTTGCGGCGTACTGTAGCGGGTGAGAATGAGTTGGTTACGGCCGTTTCCCAGCAAATCCGCTTCGGCCCAGGCGCTCATCACCGGGGGGGATTGGTTGAGCCAGCGTTGGCGCAGTTCCGGCAGGGCGGCACGGCCGTACAAAGCTAATTGTTGGGGTAGGACGGCCGTATCGCCCCGCAGGCTGGCGTCGGCTTGGGGGATGGTGGTGGTTACGGCCGTGTCCAAGCTGTCCACCGCCGCATTAGCTGGGTCGGGATGGGGAAAGCGAAGCTGCGTGGCGTCTGCCACTACCGGCTGGTTGCAGCCAAACTGCAAGGCAATCCCGTGATCCTCACTTTGCAGGCCGATGGTGGCGCTGCTGCCGTTGTTGCTGTCAAACGTGGTCACGTCTTCATACAAGAATACGATGTCGTTGCTGCCTTCAAACAACTGCACTGCAAACGTCACCGTGTCCTCCGGGTTGTCAAAAAAGGGTACGTCGTCCCATTCGATGACCAGGATACGGTTTGGTTCTTCCCCCACCAGTTCTGTTTCCAGAAAACCGGCCAGACGCAAATCCAGGTCGTGCCAGTAGGGGGCAATCAGATCGCCCATCCCTTTGGCCGGGCCGTTATCTATCAAACATTGGTTGACGTAAGCCGGATTAGCGTTGTTAAACTGGAGGTTGCCGTTGGCGACGGCCGTGACTTCCGTATAAGTCGTGCCGTAAAAAGTGAAGGGAAAGGGCAGGGGGATGATGGTCGCACCGTCCAGGGCGTAAAGCTGCGTGTCGTTCGTAGCGTCAATGTAGGCAAACGCCGCGCCGCTTTCACAGGTGTAGCCGTACAAATCCGGGCCGGGGCACAGCGCCAACGCCGCGCCGTAATCATCCGCCCGCACCCGCTGCACGAAGACGTATACGGCCGTGCCCGCCGCCAGTAAAAGAAAAACACCAACCAAAAGGGATAGGATTGCTTTACGCTGCATAAGTCCAGTTTAACCTATCCTGGAGAGGGTGGCAAAGTGGCAGAGAAGCAGGGGGGCAGAGGAGTTGGGGAGCGGGGGATCGAGGGTTACAGCCGTCCCTCACTCTTGGCGGAATTGAGCCAGGCGTCCGTGAGGGCAAATTTCCCTTTACTGACCCCCGCCTGCCGATTGCTGTCCACCGATAACCGGTTCTTCCTTTTCCTGAAAATAGCCCAGGAGGAAGATACCGGTCAACACCACCCCCAGGCAGATAATCTGGATGACGTGGTAGCCGTCAGCCGTCACCCAGGGATCGTCGCGGAAGTAATCGGTGAAGAGACGGCCGGCGGCGTAGACGATGCTGGTGACGAGAAAGAGCCGACCGGGATACGGCCGTCGCTCCCGCAGCTTCCACCAGACCAGCAACGCCGCGCCGCCCACAACGATCTCATAAATCTGCACGGCGTGGCGGCGGATACCGAACTGGCTCACCCCAAAAGGCAGCCGGGTGAGGATGCCGTAGCCTGGCCCCGCCAGAAAATCGGCCAGACTGATGACCATCAGCCCCAGAACAATGCCGGGAATGAGGGCGTCCAGGGTTTGGGGCCAGTGGAGTTGCTTGTAACGGCCGTAAAAAAACGCCGCAATCCCGCCAATAACCAATCCCCCCACCACGTTAAAGCCATTATTCAGCGGCCAGAAGATGCTAAGCAGATTTTCCTGAAAGGCGGGCCAATACTGAAAAACAAACGTCAGCCGTGCGCCGACTGCCCCGGCCACCAGCGCCGTCACGGCCACGCCATACGTTGCTTCCACCGGCGCCTCCAGCTTCTTAGCCGCCCGTTCAATGACGGATAAACACAACCACGCCCCCAGCAAAT
>JALUPA010000068.1 GCA_027054335.1 Ardenticatenaceae bacterium | reverse complement strand
GCAGAGGCCGGGTAAGCCATCCGGCCCAAAACCACGATGATGCCGAAACCATCTCCCGGTCCGAAATAATGCAAAATGACCTGATGTCCGTCCGGGGTAAGCTGGGTGAGTTTGACCTGGCCGCTGATGAGAATGTAAAAAAGGTCGGCCGGCTCGTCCTGATGAAAGAAGTAGGCGCCGTGTTGTACCTGGCGGAAACGGCCGTGTGCCACAAAATCCCGGCACTCATCAGGCAGCAGCCCGTCCAGCAGGGAATATCGAGACACAATCTCATATACATCCGGCATCAATACAGTCATCTCACCAATCACGCGGCGCCCCCTCATCACATTTCTTGCATTCCAGTTCAAAACCAATGAACTGCTCCCGGCCCTCCGGCGTCAACACCCAGGGACGGCTGACTAAAGGCGGATTATGACGAATATGCTGCTGGTGGCGGCATTGCAATTCCGCCACCCACACACCCTCTTCATCTAAATGATAGCCGACGATTGGTTGTTTCATGCCACTTTGGTAATTGGGTACTTGGTAATTATCAATCACTCACTTACCCTTCTCCACAAACATACCCTCAATTTCATTATAAATCAAGCTACTCACCCCACCATCCGGCACAACAACTTCACCGGCAAAAACAGGCCGCCACGTCGCGCCGTCATCCATCATCTGAATCGCCACATCATACGTACCTGGTTCCAGCCAGATCGTTTCCTGCCCAAAAATAACGCCTTCCCGGCGCAGTCCGCCCGGCTTAAAACTGTCTTCCAACGCCAATTCGCCATCCACCATGAGGCGCAGCCGCACCGGGAAACGCTCACCACCCAGCACCAGGGAAGGGTCTGCATTTTCCGGCAGTTTAGCGGCTATTTCCGGGTCCAGGTTATCCAGGCTATTCACCAGTTTACCGGCATGGTTGATGACGATACGTAACTGGCCTTGTTCCGGGAGTTGGTTAACGGCCGTCTGCGTAATAAACGCCGTTGCCAGAAACATCAACAATAATGTGACAAATCCGGCAGCCAGGTAAGGTAGTTTTTTAGAGGCGGGCAGCGGCGCTTGCTTCCTGGCGGCCGAACCGACGGCCGTAGCCGCCAACCGCGCTTCCTCCTCATGCTGTACCATCTGTTCCCACAAAGAAACCACCTCTTTCCGGCTGCCCGGCGCCAGTTCCAGAAAATGCGTATTCCCTTTGCGGAACGTGCGCCGCCGCTTCAGCCGGTCGGCAATCCAGTGCGGCCCTTCCCGGTTAGAGCAATCATCGCCGGGGCAGCTTACCACAATCGCCCCGGCGCTGCCCGATTCAATGACCTGAGCTACCCAGTTGGGGTGCAGCATACCGGTACAGGGGGTTACGGCCGTAATCACCGGATGCGCCTCCCCCTCACTGTCCCGCCATACCCCCACATTCACCCGGGGCGGCAATTTCGCTTGCAGCAGCGGAATCGAGCCGTCCATCGGTTCCGACTTGTCCACCGACGGCACTGTGCCCAATACCGCGTGCCGGTCACACATATACACCGTAATCGGTGGCTGTCCGGCAGCGTGCCCTTGTGCCGACGTGCGCTGCAAATCCTGCCGCACCACCGCCGAATATAGTCTGTCCAGTTCAATAGCGTCGTCGTGGCAGGCCCCCACACAAATACCGCAGCCGGTACACTTGCCGGGGCTGACCACCGCCAGCGATTCAAATGATGTCTCGTCATCCCGCTGCACCATCTCAATAGCGTCATACGGGCATTCGCGGGCGCAAGCCGAACAGCCGGTACATTTAGCGTCAATCACAATGGCCGGCCCTTCATGCTGGCCAGGCCATAACCAGGGCAAAGCCATCATC
>JALUPA010000067.1 GCA_027054335.1 Ardenticatenaceae bacterium | reverse complement strand
CCCCACACCCCAAATCGGTGTTTCACTAGCGACGCTGCCCCCGCCTACGGCCGTCATCCTGCAAACCACACCGACCCCTTTACCCACACCTACTCTCACACCCACACCCACCCCCATCATCTACGTCATCGAGGCGGGGGATACGCTGTTGGGGATTGCCATTGCCCAGGGCACGACGACGGAGGAAATTCTGGCCCTCAACCCGGAGATTCGACCGGAAGCGCTGCAAATCGGCCAGGGGATTGTGCTGCCCCAGCCCACGGCCGTCGCTCCCGCCAGCGCCGGTACGCCCATCCCGCTGGCAGTGGAAGTCAGCCAGATTCACGCTTACCAGACGGCCGTCGGCTCTGTCTGGCTCATCGGTGAAGTGACGAACAACGGGGAATTGCCGCTAGAGAGCGTGCAAGTAGAAATCAGTTTGCTTAACGAGCGGGGCGAACCCGTGGCGACGGCGGCGGCGTGGACGGCCGTACCCATCATTCAGCCCGGCGCATCCTCCCCTTTTGGCGTACTGCTTAACGAACCGCTGCCCTTTGTCCAACCATCGGTGGCCGTTGTTGGCGGTCAGGCAGTGGCGGAGTTGGGTAACCGGTATCTGGATTTGGCGGTGCTGGATACGGCCGTGACGCCGACCAACGCCCGTGTGTCCGCTGCCGGACGCCTCCAGAATGTGGGGGAGGAAACGGCCGTAGACGTGACACTGGCGGCAGCCTTTTATAACGAACAGGGGGAGATTGTGGGTTTTGGCCTGTATCCGCTGTCTGATGCCTTAGAACCGGGGGAGGTACGGCCGTTCACTCTCAGCAATGCGCCGCCGGGGGGGACGGCCGTGAGTGGGACCATTACCGCTTTTGGCCGATTGGCGGCTGGAGATTAGGTAATTGGAGATTGGAGATTGCCAATCTCCAATTACCCAATTAACCAATTACCCAATTACCCGATTACCAATTACAATCCATCCCATGCTTCGTTACCGTCTCATTCGCCTTCTGGTAGACATTCTCCGGCTGATTTTGTTGGCCCGGATTGAGGTGTTGGGCCGGGAGCATATTCCAGGGGAACGGCCGTACATTGTTGTTCTCAATCACAACAGTACCGTAGACACCCCTGTTCTGCTGCTCACCTTTCCCTTGCAAAAATGGCGTTTCTTTGCCATCGAAAAATGGCAGCACCATCCCATCTACGGCCCCATAATGGACTGGCTGGGCGCTATCTACGTGCCGCGGGACGACATTGACCGGCGCAAGCTGCGCGAAGCCTTAGATGCGATTGAAGCGGGTACGGTCTTTGGCCTGGCCCCGGAAGGCACGCGCAGTCGCACGGGGCAAATGATGGCCGGCAAGGACGGCGCAGCTTACCTGGCGGCCCGTACCGGTGCGCCTATTCTACCCGTCGGTCTGGAAAATACGGACGTATTGTTTGCCAATTTCAGGCGGCTGTGTCCCACTCGCGTCAAAGTGCATATTGGCGAACCGTTTACCTTGCCTGACGTCGGCCGTCGCCTTCGCGCCAAAGATTTACCGGCCTACACCCACTATATTATGATCCACATCGCCGCCCAACTGCCGCCCCGCCACCGCGGCGTCTACGCCGACAGTCCGGCTTTGCAGGCGCTCCTGGCAGGTGAAGACCCGTGGCCCTTTTGTGAAAAGGTGAGGGGGTGAGGAGATGAGGAGTGCTTGCTGAAAATGAAGGCGTCGCCAATTAGGATTCATCCAGCTTGTGTACGTCAGAATCCCAGCGCATGGTAGGGGGTTCTTCAATAGCTGGGCCTTCGCCGCCGGCTACCCGGTCTAGCCAGCTCAAGTCAACGTCACTTTCCGCTTTTGGTGCAGGTAAATAAGCAGCATACTGCTGGCGCAGATGCGGCCGTTCCCGCACCAGTTCGGCGACCAAATCGGGCAAACGGCCGTTGCGATCCATCCAGCCAATCAGTGAAACTGTCCTATCCGTTTGTGTCTTACCGCCCAACCGCTCATACGGCACATCCAGCCGGCGGCATATAACCTGAAGCTCTGCTTCATTAAACAGCGATACCATATCATCCCGCAACTGTGTTCGATCCATTCCATCACCCGCATACGCCAAATAGTTTTGTACAAGTATAACCCAAATTGGTTCATTCTTGGAGAATGAACCAATTTTCCCTGTTGAGTTTTCTTTCAAACCACCCTATCATACTGGACAAGGTAATTTAGAATAAGTAAAAACTCATGAATCTTAAACATAGCGGTCAAAAATTCCGGCAACTTTTTGCTCTGCCGGACACCCAGGAAAATTTTCAAAACCGCGTCCTGCACATTTTCATCTGGAGTACTATACTCTTTAACATCGTCTATACGCTGATTCTGCTCATCACCGTTACCAATCCCCGCCCCATTTTTACCACTCATTCCATTTTGCTTGCGGGACAATTTATCAGTCTTGTCCTCGCCCGAAGGGATCATACTCAGGCTGCTGGCGTTCTGCTCACCAGTAGTATCTGGCTGCAAATCACCTTTGCCCTCCTTATTGTTGAAGGCGTCACCACGCTGGATATGTTTTTTTATCTGTATGTCATTCTCATGGCTATTATGGTGTTGGGGGAAACCGGCGCTTATTTTTTTACCTGCCTCAGTCTGATCAGTGTTACCTTTTTGTTTTTGTTTGATTGGTTAAGCGCCTTTGCTATTACGGCCGTGCCTCAAGGGCCGTTTTACGACTGGTTAAGCGTTATTTTCATCCTGGCTACTATTTTTATCACCATCTTTATCGGTTCCCGGTCATTACGCCGTTCTTTGGAACTGGCCCGGCAAAACAAAGCTCAATTGCAAAAAATGGTGGCAGAACGCACGGCCGAACTAATTCAGGCCAATGAGGCGTTGCAGCGAGAAATTATTGAACATCAGCAAACAGAAGCCGCCCTTAAGGAAAGTGAAGAGCGGTTTCGTATTCTGTTTAATAATTCCCCTGATGCTATCTGGTTAATAGACCCACACCATCCGAAAATCCCGTGGATGATTGTGGAATGCAATGAGATGGCCTGCCGGATGAACGGTTTTAGCCGGGAAGAGTTAATTGGACATTCAGGTAACATCTTACAGGTCGAAGTTGGTACCCTGGAAGAGGGGCAAGATTTCCTGGAACAGGTCAGACAGGCTGGCACTCTTCATTTTGAAGGGACACACCGGCATAAAAATGGCACTATCTTTCCCATAGATATATCTACCACAGTACTTACCATAGGCCAGCAGGAACTAATACTGGGTATAGACCGGGATATTACCGACCGCAAAAAAGCCGAAATGCAATTAGAACAGGCCAGAGCAGAATTAGAAACACGGGTCGCAGAACGTACAGACGCTTTACTCCAGGCCAACCAGACCTTGCACGCTGAAATTGCGGAACGGAAGCGTGCCGAGCAGGAAAGAGAACAACTCATCACCGAACTAGAGGCCAAAAATAAAGAACTGGAACAATTCACGTACACGGTCTCTCATGATCTTAAAAGTCCACTCATCTCCATTCGCGGCTTTTTAGGGTTGTTGGAACGAGATATAACCAATGGCGACGAGGCACGGGTAGCCCGCGACATCAGCCGTATTTACGCGGCCTCTGAGCGTATGCTGGTCTTATTGGAAGATTTGCTGGAGTTGTCCCGTATCGGCCGTTTCACCAACCCGCCTAAAGAAACTTCCTTCTTCACCCTCACCCAGGAAGTGGTAGATACCATGTCCGGGCAAATTAGCGGGCAAAATGCCCAGGTGAATATCCTGGTCTCGCCAGATTTACTCATTTATGGAGACCCCCTCCGTCTGGCAGAACTGCTACAAAATCTGGTGGACAATGCTCTCAAATTTATGGGTAGCCAACCGCAGCCTTGTATCGAAATCGGCGCCGAACGGCAGGAAGGTGAGGTGCTTTGCTATGTCCGCGACAATGGTATAGGGATTGCACCCAGGTATCAGGCACGAATTTTCAACTTGTTTGAGCGATTGGATAAATCGGTACCCGGCACAGGTGTGGGACTGGCTCTGGTGCAGCGGATCGTGGCTTTTCATCACGGCCGTATCTGGGTCGAATCAGAAGGAGAGGGCCAGGGAACCACATTTTGCTTCACCTTACCCGACAAACCTTAAAAGAATAGCATAGTTTTGCCCAAAGGATGATACAATAGCAGCCGCTTATGAATCAAAAACCCCTCCACGTCCTTTTGGTAGAAGATGATGACGATCACGCTGAACTGATCAAGCGGGCTTTTGAAACCGAAAACTATCCGGTCGCTATCCACCACGCCATCAACCTGGCCGAAGCCCGCCGCCTGCGTCAGACAACCCAGCCCGATCTGCTTATAGTAGACTTCCTCCTGCCCGACGGCCACGGCACGGAACTCCTGCCCCGGCATCTGGATGAACGTTCCGTTCCTGTCATCATTATGACCAGCCACGGGGACGAACAAATCGCTGTGGAAGCTATTAAAGCCGGTGCGCTGGATTACATCGTCAAAACCCCCATGAGCCTGTTGGAGATGCCTGCCTTTGTAGAAAGAGCCATGCGCGAGTGGGGGCATATTCTTGAGTGGCGGCAGGAGAAAGAAAATGCGGCCTGGTTCAGCCGCATTTTGGATAAAACCCATAACGAAATTTTTGTCTTTGACGCCAAAACTTACAACTTTGTCCTGGTGAACCAGGTGGGACGGGACAATTTGGGATATTCCATGGCGGAACTGCGTCATATGTCCTGCCTGGACATATGCCCGGACTATACCACCGACTCCTTTGCCGAATTGTTGTACCCTTTGCAAAACGGAGAAACGGAGAGTGTCCAATATACGGCCGTCCACCAGCGTCGTGATGGCAGTACCTACCCCGTTGAAGTCTATTTGCAGCCATCCCAATTCCAGGCCGCTCCGGTCTATGTGGCCATCGTTCTGGACATCAGTGAGCGGCTCAAACGGGAAGAACAAATGCGCCAGCAAGATCGGCTGGTGTCCGTCGGCCAATTGGCCTCCGGTATCGCCCATGATTTCAACAACATTATGGCGGTTATTATCCTCTACACGCAAATTGTGGAACGCTCCTCCGATCTGTCAGAAAAAGACCGCCAGCGCCTGCAAACAGTAGTAGAACAAGCCAGCCGGGCGGCCGAACTCATCGAACAAATCCTGGACTTTAGCCGCAGCGCCGTTCTGGAACGGCACGTTATTGAACTGGCTCCCTTCCTGAAAGAACTGATCAAGTTGATGCAGCGCACTTTGCCGGAAAACATCCGCATCACTTTCCAAGATGAAACTGCGACCTGTAAAATCAATGCCGACACTACCCGTATTCAGCAAATGATGATCAATCTTATGTTGAATGCGCGGGACGCCATGCCGGAGGGGGGTGATTTGAGGGTTATGCTGCGGGCGAAAACGTTCCAGCCGGGTGATGCGCTGCCGATGACAGAAATGGAGTACGGCCGTTGGGCGCATATTATTGTTGCTGACAGCGGATCAGGTATAGCTGAAGAGATTCAATCCCACATCTTTGAGCCATTTTTTACTACCAAACACCGGGGGCAAGGCACAGGGTTGGGGTTGGCTCAGGTGTATGGCATCGTCAAACAACACGACGGCGCCATACAAGTTGACAGCCGCCCGGAAGAAGGCACAACCTTCCACATCTACCTGCCTCTGCAAACGCCGGATGAGACCTTTACAAATTTCAGTCGTGATGTGACCGAATTGGCCATGGGGAATCAGGAAACTATTTTACTTGTCGAGGATGATGAAGCGACCCATGAGGCTCTGGCGCACAGTCTGAAACTGTTGAATTATCGCCTCCTCCTGGCCCATAACGGCAAAGAAGCCCTCCGGCTTTATGAACAGAGCCAGCAGATTGCTTTGATTATCAGTGATATAGTGATGCCGGAAATGGGGGGGCTGGATTTGGTGCGCGCCTTACGCCAGAAGCAGGTAGATACGCCTGTTATCCTTTTAACCGGCCATCCCCTGACAAACGAACTGGATGATCTTTCTGACGATAATTTGCCAATCAAGTTGGTGCAAAAGCCGGTAACCCTGCCGCAACTGGCAAATCTCATCAACCAGGCATTGCAAATTTAATTTCCGTTCAATGTCTTGGCGACGTGATGCACCAGCCGCTCGGCCACGGCCGTTTTGCTTTGCAGCGGTATTTCTTCCACCACTCCGGCGGAACTGAGCAGTAAGACCCGGTTGGTATCCCCTTCAAAGCCTACGCCCTCGTCCATCACGTCATTCACGGCGATAAAGTTCAGCCCTTTGCGCAGGAGCTTGTCACGGCCGTATTCAAAAGCGTTGTGCGTCTCGGCGGCAAAACCCAGAGCCACCCGCGGGCAGCCACACTTCTCCCGCTGCTCCTTCACCGCACTCAAAATGTCCAGCGTTACTTCCAGACCGATAGCCAGCCCCCATTCTTCGTCCGTCTTCTTGATCTTCTGTGCAGACCGGACACCGGGCCGGAAATCGGCTACCGCTGCTACCATGAAGAGGGCATCCGTCCCCGGCATGGCTTGCAGTACTGCCTCTCCCATTTCCTGCGTGGTTTGTACAGGGATGGCCGTCACCCCCAAAGGTAGCGGTTCGTGGATAGGGCCATGAATCAAAGTGACTTCTGCCCCGGCATCCAGTGCTGCCTGAGCTACGGCCAGCCCCTGTTTGCCGGTAGAGCGATTGCTGATGAAGCGCACCGGGTCCAGCGGTTCCCGTGTGGGGCCGGTGGTGACGACAATTTTACGGCCGTGCAGCGGCCCGCCCCGCGCCAGAACCAGGCGAATGTGCCCCAATAGTTCCGCCGGTTCCAACATCCGCCCCAGGCCCGTCAGGCCGGAGGCCATGCGCCCTTTGCCCGGCCCGGCAAAAAGCACGCCCCGCTCCCGCAGCAGGGCGACGTTCGCCTGCGTCGCCGGATGTTCATACATGCCGCCGTCCATCGCCGGAGCCGCCAGAATGGGGCAGCGGGTGGCCAGCGCCGTCACCGTCAGCAAATTATCGGCCTGACCATGCGCCAATTTTGCCAGGGTATTGGCTGTCGCCGGCGCAATCACCAGCAGATCGGCCGTTTCTCCTAACCCTACGTGCCGCACGTGCGCCGTTTCGTCCCACATTGTCGGGTAACACGGCCGTCCCGTCACTGAGCGAAAAGTCAAAGGCGACACAAACCGCTGCGCCGCTTCCGTCAGCACCACATCCACCAATGCCCCCGCCTGCGTTAACTGTGAGGCTAAAGCCACTGCCTTGTAACAGGCAATAGAACCGGTAACGCCCAGAACAATCTTTTTGTTTTTGAGAAGGGTGATTTCCATATTGGTAATTGGGTAATTGGTAATTGGGTAATTACCCAATTACCAATTACTACCGGTATTTTTCCCGCAGCGCCCGTTCCATTTGCCGTTGGGAATCACGACGGGCCAAATCCTGCCGTTTGTCGTGTAATTTTTTGCCGCGAGCCAGGGCAATTTCTACTTTAGCCCGGCCGTTTTTCAGGTACATCATTGTGGGAATACACGTCAGCCCTTTCTGGTTCAGGGCCTCAATGATTTTATCAATTTCCCGCCGGTGCAGCAGCAATTTACGCGGCCGTACCGGATCGTGGTTTTCCCGGTTGCCCTGCTCATATTCGGCAATGTGAACGTCCACCAGCCACAACTCATCGCCACGCGGCTGCACATAGCCCCGCTTCAAACTGACCCGGTGCGCTCGGATAGACTTGATTTCCGTCCCCTTCAGCGCCAAACCAGCCTCAAACGTTTCCAGGATGTGATATTCATGCCGGGTGCGTCTGTTTTTTGCTACGATCTTTATGCCTGAATTTTGTTTCATTCGTAATTGGGTACTTGGGTAATTGCCGGATTACCCAAGTGCCAATCTCATTCCCCTGTCAACAAATACTCAATCGCCCGCTGTAACTGAATGTCTTCTTCCGCGTCAAATTCCATGGGCACTTCGATGTCCGGGGTGATGCCTTCTTCGGAAATGGAGACGTTGTTGGGCGTGTACCAACGGGCAATCGTCACCCGGATTTCCGAGCCGTCAGACAGGGTGCGAACTTGCTGCACAGACCCTTTGCCAAACGTTGTTTCGCCGATGAGCGGGGCACGGCCGTTATCCTTAATCGCCCCCGCCACAATCTCTGACGCGCTGGCGCTGCCGCCATTCACCAGCACTACCAGGGGAATATCTTCCGCAATATCACCATCATCCGACGTAAACGTCTGGTCTAACCCCTGGCGATTGCGCTCATACAGCACCACACCCTGCCCCAGGAACAGATCGGCTACGCCAATAGATTGGTCTAAAAAGCCGCCCGGATCATCCCGCAGGTCAAGCACCAGCCCCGTGGGGTTTTGCGCCAGCAACTCTTCCAGACCGGCCTGCATTTTCTCTACGGCCGTCCGGTTAAATTCCGACAGTTTGATGTAAGCAATGCCGTCATCCCGCATTTCAAACTCCACCGTGGGAATCTCAAAACGGACGCGCGTAATGGTAAACTCCAGCGGTTCTTCTTCGCCCTCACGCAGGACAGTCAGCGTCACGTCTGTGCCCCGTGGCCCGCGCACCATCAAAATCACCTCATCAAAAGAAACGTCTTCCACCGACTGCCCATCCACGCCAATGATAATATCGCCGGGAAGCAGCCCCGCTTTTTCTGCCGGTTGGCCGGGAATAGGTCGTACAATTTCAAACTGCCCCATTTCATTTTCCCGGACAAAGGCGCCGATACCTTCTACCGCGCCGCCGGCGTCTTCCCGCATCCGGGCGGCCACATCCGGCCGCACAAAACGAGTATAATCATCCCCCAAAGATTTAATGGAACCCTCGATGGCGGAGTAAAGTATTTCCTTATTATCGGGCAGGTCGCCGTCGTAATCTTCCTGAATGATCTCCCACGCTTCGTAAAAAATATCAAACTGTATCTCGTCCACGTCTTCCTGGCGCGGGGCGGGCGGTTCTACGGCCGTTTCGCTGGCCGGCGGTTGTTCGTTGGCAGTTTCGGTTGGTTCGGCAGGGGCTTCCTGTACGGCCGTGCCCCCATTTCCCCCATTAGCTGCGGCCGATGCTTCCACCTGGCGCGTTACTTCACGAGTCACTTCCCGTATTTCCGAGATTGTTCCCGGAGTTGCCGTAATCCGGCCCAGGGCAAAGCCGCCGGCTGCCAGAACCAGGCAAAGAAAAACTGCCAGCAAACCCGCCAGGGCCATAAACCATGTTTGCCGGTAAACCGGCGTTTTAGATTGTTGTTCCATTAGATTTTTATGCTCCCATATAAATTATTTATCGGCTATCGCTAAATTTTTCAACTCGATAATTGCTTGATTAAGAACCGCATCACGGCCGTTATCAATATCATCCTGCGTCACCACCACTACCACATCCGGCTGCAACCCCGCCTGGTCAAGCTGGTTACGGTCCGGTGTATACCAACGCGAAGAGGTCACGTGTACCGACGAGCCATCGCTCAGGTCAAACACCAACTGCACAGACCCTTTGCCATACGTGGGGCTGCTGCCCACCAAAGCAGCCCGTCCCCGGTCTTGCAAAGCGCCGGCCAGAATTTCGGCTGCACTGGCCGTGCCGCCATCCACCAAAACGATCAACGGCACATCGGGAACCAGGGTGTCGTTGCTGCTGTTATAAATCCGTTCCCCTTCCTCTTTTGATTGCTGGTAGAGGACAGGCCCCTCATCCAAAAAGAGATCGGCCACAGAAACGGCCGCTTCCAACAAACCGCCGCCATTTCCCCGCAAATCCAACACCAGCGCTTCTGCATCCTGATCCAGCAGCGCCGTCAATGCCTCTGTCATCTCGCTGCTGCTTTCACCACTGAAGCGCGTCAGCTGAATATAGCCAATCTTCTCATTTTCCGGTAGTGTGCGGTAAGTCACCGAGGGGATAAGAATGTCGCCCCGCTCGATTTCAATATCTACCGGCTCGTCCTGGCCGGGGTGGCGCACTGTCAGGACAACTTTTGTACCTTTTTCGCCGCGGATTAAGTTGGCTACATCGGCGACGGTCATTTCCGGGATGACGGCCGTGCCATCCACTGCCAGCAGTTCATCCCCAAATTCAATCCCTGCCAACTCCGCCGGATTACCCGGAATCGGCTCCAGAATGATGGGGCCGTCTTCCTCCGGGCGCGTCAGAGTGGCCCCAATACCGCCAAACGTGCCTTGCAGCGACTGCCGCTCCTGCTCACGGGCTACCGGCTCCACAAAAAAGGTGTAGGGATCGTCCAGTAAAGCCAGCGAACCCCGGATAGCGCCGTAAGTTCGCTCCTCCGAGTTGGGCAGTTCGCCGATAAAATTACCGTCAACATACTGCCAGGCTTCCCAAAAAAGAGTTAATTCCGAACTGCTGTCAGCCGAAACGACCACATCGCCCCGCCGCAGCGCCACCAAATCATTGGCAAAATAGCCGGCCACAAACGCGCTGACAGCCAGCAAAACCAACAAAATCAAGGCAAAAACATTACGTGCTTTTTCCGACATAACAGAATGATGCGTGATGCGGGGTACGTGTCAGGAAAAATTCACGTATCACGCATCACGCATGAATGAACCATGAAGAATGTGACATAACAACCAGAGAAAATTGTAACACAGGTGTTATGCTATGCAATCTAAGGTATAATCTTTCTTAATCTTACACCCAAAGAAGCGTCTACAAACAAGCTGACAAAAAAGACGCTTCTGCACGGCAACGTTCGATTCAAATCACTAAGTTAGTCACGAACGTTGCCTTACACAACACAAAACGCCGCTTTGCCTCACGTGTTGTGGGGAGTACAAAAGAAACTGATTTTACATACGGGCAGCTTGTTCCGGGGCTGTCGCGTTTTGATTGTACAATGACCCGATTTTGGCGAATCTGGCTTTCTGCCACTCTACTTTTGTCTTTGATAGCGCCGGGCGCAACCGCTGCCCAGGCCCAGGCGGTATCTTCCCCTGCCATCCAGGAAGAGCCAGACCGCGCCCAGCAGCTTCTGGAGCAGATGAGCGTCGAAGAGCGCGTCGGCCAATTATTCCTCGTTACCTTCAATGGCGACCAGGCCACGCTGGATACTGATATTGCCGACCTCATTATTAATTACCGGATTGGTGGCGTGGTGTTGGAAGCGGCCAATGACAATATTACCGGTTACGGCAACCCGGGGCAGGCCCCGCTGCAAGTGGCCGAACTGACCAACAGCTTGCAGGAATTGGCTCTGTTGGGCATGATTACGGCCGTCACTGACACCAACCCTCTTGCCGACGAAACCCTGCAACAACTCGTCCCTACACCCACGCCGCCGCTGACGGCCGTGCCCCTTCTCATCGCCGCCAACCACGAAGGCGACAGCGCCCCCTACACCGAAATCTGGAACGGTCTGACCGACCTGCCCAGCAACATGGCCATCGGCGCTACCTGGCAGCCGGAACATGCCCGCACTGCCGGGCAGATTGCCGGGCAGGAATTAGCCGCTACCGGCGTTAACATGCTCCTCGGCCCCAGCCTGGACGTGCTGACCACACCCGACAACGATTTAGGCGTGCGCAGTTTTGGCGGCGATCCCTACTGGGTTAGCCAGATGGGCCGCGCCTACGTCAGCGGCGTTCACCAGGGCAGCGCGAACCGCGTTGCCGTCATTGCCACACATTTTCCCGGCTTTGGCAGCAGCGACCGCCCCCTGCACGAAGAAATCCCTACCGTGCGGAAAACCCTGGAGCAGTTAACTCAGGTGGAATTGGCTCCCTTCTTTGCCGTCACCGGCAATGCGCCGGGGGATGACGCCGTGACGGATGGTTTGCTTGCCACCCATATCCGCTACCAGGGCTTCCAGGGCAACATCCGGGCCACGACCAGCCCCATCAGCCTTGATCCCCAGGCGCTCAACAGCCTGATGGAACTGGAACCTTTCTCCAGCTGGCGCAGCGCCGGCGGCGTCATTGTGTCCGACAAACTGGGCGTCCCTGCTGTGCAACGTTATTATGATGATACTGGCGAAACTTTTCCCCACCGGATCGTGGCGAAAGATGCCTTTTCTGCCGGGAATGATCTGCTTTATCTGGCAAATTTTGCCGTAGAAGGGGCTGCTCCTGAAGAGGAATTGGCAAACATTAAAGACAGTATCACCTGGTTCCAGGAGCGATACCGCACAGATGTGGCCTTTCAGGAATTAGTGGATCAGGCTGTCTTACGTATTCTGCGCTTGAAATTACGCCTTTACGGGGATGATTTCTCTCCGGGAAATGTATTGGTGGACAGCAGTCCGGAAGCGTTGGAAACGGCCGTAAACCAAAATGAATCAGCCATTTTCGATATTGCCCAGGACGCTATCACCCTTATCGCCCCCAGCCCGGAAGAACTGGCCGAACGCCTGATCCGCCTGCCCGCCCCTGAAGACAAAATTGTCATCTTCACTGATGTGCGCCAGGGGCAACAGTGCAGCAGTTGTCCGGTGCAGCCCATTCTGGGACAAACGGCCGTAGCCGACCGCATGATCGCTCTCTACGGGCCTAACGCCAGCGGGCAAGTTAATCCCGCCCAGATCACCAGCTATAACTTCGCCGATCTGCAAGCCTTCCTGGATGCTGGCCCCGGCCCTATTCTTCTTAACACCAATCCTGTAACCCCTACCGTCATCGCCCGCATTCCCACAGAAGAACCGGACGCAACACCGCAGCCTTTTCCCACGGCCACACCGCCCCCGGAATATCTGGTGCAGGAATCCCTGGCGGACGTGGACTGGATTATCCTGGCAATGCAAGATGACCGGGGGGAGTTTTCCCCGGCCATCCACAACTTCCTGGCTCAGCGGCCTGATCTGGTGCGTAACAAATTCGTTATCGTTTTGGCTCACAACGCTCCTTACCTGCTGGATTCCACCGAAATTTCGCAGCTGACGGCCTATTATGGCGCTTACAGCCAGATTGACACCTTTATTGATGCGGCCGTGCGCGCCTTGTTTCAGGAATTACCGGCCAACGGCCGTCCCCCTGTAGATGTAGCCGGCATCAGCTATTCTCTGGCTGAACAAACCAAACCCGATCCGGTTCAGGTTATCGAATTAAGTATTGTTAATCGGGAAACGGGCGAATCTCCTGGCAATGAACCGCTGGATGCCTCCGTAGGTGATTCCATGCGCCTGGAAACCGGCCAGATCATAGATCGCAACGGCAACCCGGTACCGGACGGTACGATTGTTCGTTTTATCCAGAATGATTTGGTCGAAGGTCTGGTCAATATCATCAGCGAAGCGCCGACGGTAAACGGTTCGGCCCAACTGGATTATCTGTTGCAGGCGCGCACCGAAGGCGGGCGTTTTCGCATTGCCGTGGAGGCCGGTGACGCGGTTATATCTCAGGAAGTAGATATTATCGTAGGCAGCGAGGAATCGGGGGAAGCTCAGGTGATGATTGTTAGCCCCACTCCCACGCCGACCAATACCCCCTTGCCCACAGAAACGCCGGCTCCTACAGAAACGCCGGCTCCCACCAATACCTCACCCCCTACCGGCACACCCTTAACGACGCCGCCGGAACCCCAGGAACCGGGCATTCGTATTGAACTTTCAGAATTTTGGATGCTGACGGCCGTATTTACCGCCCTTTTCCTGAGTGGCAGCGCTGCGCTGTTCCTCAGCCGCCGCCGCCAAATCAGCCTGGAAGACCAGATTGGCTGGCCTTTGTGGGGTATGGTGGGCGGCTTGATTTTTTACATTTATTATGCGCTGGGATTGCCGGGTACGGTCGTGTTGGAAAATCTCGGCCCCTGGGCCGGATTCATCATAGCCTTGCTGGGCAGCCTGGCCGGACTGCTTCTCTACCTGGTCCGCTACCGCCCCCTCCAACAAAAATCCCGGTAGCCCAGTCGCCCAATGGCGTTTCACAATCCCGCAGGCTAGGCCGTGAGGAAAGGGATACTCACTTAACCTTGAGCAGTTTCAAATTAAAGTTACCTCTTTAGGCTTCACTTGATATAATGTAGAGACCTTAGTCAAACCAGATTGGATTTTGTTACGTTGTTATGACGGCCGTAAACGAGACAGGCACACAAGAAAATACGATCACAGACCCGACCCTGACGCAGTCCGAACCCATAGAAACGACGCCCGAACCGCAAAAGGAAGACGGCCGTTTCTCCGGTATCTTCTCCTTTCTGCGCCGCGGGCAGCCCTGGCTGGAAATCAGCGGCTATCACGTTGGCGACATTCAATCAGAGGATCCCGTAGCCATCCGCCAGGGAACGACGGTTGTGGGCAACGTCAACGCTCCCAAAATCCTGGTGGCCGGCCTGATCAATGGCTCGGCTACGGCCCAGGAAATTACTGTTGAGGATGAAGGTCAGGTATGGGGCGACGTCTTCACCGTTTCCCTGCAAATCAAGCCCGGCGGCGTTGTCCAGGGCTGGATCAGCAGTGTGAGCGAAGCCGATTACCAAGCTATGCAAGCCGGTTCTCTCCAGGCTGATACCGATTTAGCCCAGTTTGCTCCTCCTGACCTCGCAGAAGGCAACGGTGAAAGTGCTATTATCCAGCGCAGCGACGCCCAGATTGAGGCGCTCCATCTGCTGCAACTGGAAACGGCCACCGCCCTGGCGGCCCGCGCCGAACTGGAATCCGACTTTGAAAAACGGCTGCACGAAGTTGCCGGAGAAGCGTCCAGCACTGTCGCTCATCTCAACGAAAAACTGGCCGAACTCCAGACTGATCTCGCTCAACAAGAACAGCAATTTGCCGAAGTACAGGAAGCCCTCCAGCAGAGTAACCTCCAAATCGAGCGGCAAACAAACGAAATTAACATGAGCCGCGAACTGCTCGATAAGCAAAATAAAGAACTGACGCAGTTGCGGCAGGCCCATACGCAGTTGGAAGAAAACCACACCTTGCTGCAAACCGAACGGGATGAACTGGACGAAGCGTTAACATCTGCCCGGCGACAAATCGACGCCCTGACCGACCGCATTACCAGTCTGGAAGTGGCCCACATGGCCAGCCTGCAACATTCTGCCGAGCAAGAGGATTCCTTGATTCGTTGGCAGGAATTGGCTGAGACGACGGAAAAACGGGCCCAGGAAGTCAGCGATGAGTTGGAAAAAGTGCAGTATCAGATGGAGGAAAGTCAGAGTACCATCGAACTTTTGCGCCAACATCGTACTGATTTGGAAAGAGAACTGAATAAAGCACTGACGGAACTGGAAGATTTACGCAAACGTAACACGGAACCTATTGTGCCGCCGGCCGCCCTGGCTGCCGCTACCGAAAAGATATTCCGTCTGGAGGGTCAACTCAAGGCGCAAAAACAAAAATATACAGACCAAATTCGCTACTACAAAACGGGTCTGGACAAAACCCAGACGGCATTAACGGCCGTCCAGGAGCAGCTAGAAAATCAGGCAGAAGAATTAACTGACTTGCGGGACAAAGTAAGTACCCAGGCGGCCCTTTTGCAGCAATGGCAAACGGCCGTAACCGAAAAGGAAAATGCCTTACAGCGCCAATCCGAACTGTTTGTCCGCAAGCAGGAGTTGATGGACTCTGAGAAGAAAAACCTGCAAATTACTCTGCGTGAAAGCAAAGCCCAACTGGAAGCCTACGAAGACGAAGTGGCGCAATACATCAAAATGACTCAGGATCAGGGGCAGCACTTGGCCGAAGTACAAGATCGTCTGGTAGAGCGGGAATTACAATTAAAGCAAGCTATGGCCCGCCTGGAAAAAGCACGGACTATGATCGAAAAACAAAATACATTTATTAAAGAAATGAAACGGGTAACCCAGGCGCGTATGCAAAAGCTGCAAGCGCAAATTACTCGGTTGCAAAAAAATAATTAAGTAACTGGTAATTGGGTAATTACTCGGTTACTCAATTACCAATTGGAGAAAGAAATTGTCTGACATCGAATTAGCAGTCATCGGCGGCAGCGGCCTTTATGATATGGAAGCGCTGCAAGATGTAGAAGAGGTCAGCGTCAGTACGCCTTTTGGCGCGCCATCTGACGCTATTATCACCGGCACATTGCACGGCCGTCGTCTGGCGTTTTTGCCCCGGCACGGCCAGGGCCACGTCCTGACTCCCAGTGAAGTGCCTTACCGGGCCAATATCTTTGCCCTGAAAATGCTGGGCGTCAAATACATCATTGCCGTCAGCGCCTGCGGCTCTCTGCGCCTGGATTATGCGCCCGGCCACGTTGTCATTCCCGACCAGTTGTATGACAACACGAAGGGCGTCCGGGCCAGCACTTTTTTTGAGGATGGCTTAGTAGCCCACATCAGCGTGGCCGCTCCCTTTTCGCCGGAATTAAGTGCGGCGCTGGCTGAGGCAGTGAAAGCGGCTGACGGCCGTTTGCACAGAGGCGGCGTTTTCATCACCATTGAAGGCCCTCGCTTCAGCACCCGGGGCGAATCTCGCACCTACCGCAACTGGGGCATGGACATTATCGGTATGACCACCAGCCCGGAAGCCTTCCTGGCCGCCGAAGCGGAAATCGCCTATGCCGTCATGGCCCACATTACCGACTACGACGTGTGGCACGAAAGCGAAGAGCCAGTGACCGTCGAAATGGTCATAGACACACTCAAGAAAAACGCCCAACTGGCCCAGGAAACGATCAGCCATCTGGTGCAAAACATGAAGCATTGGGCCGGTGACTTCCCCGCCCACCACGCCCTGCAATACGCCCTCATCACCGACCGCGACGCCATTCCGCCGGAAACGAAAAAGAAGTTGTCCCCGATTGTGGGGAAATATCTGGCGTGAGACGTGGGGCGTGATGCGTGATGCGTGATGCGTAATTTTGCAGCGGATTTACTGGCATCTGAAGATATTTTAACTATACGGCCGTCTGAAGCCTTACAAAATCGTGTCCGGTTTCTTTTGGAAAAGGGTAAAACAACCGGACTCACACCGGAAGAAGAACAGGAATGGCGCCAATATGAATACCTGGAGCAT
>JALUPA010000066.1 GCA_027054335.1 Ardenticatenaceae bacterium | reverse complement strand
CCATATCTGCACCAACCCTTCAGCTTCATAATCTCAGGCTTTAATAATTAATCGGTCCATATCCGAATTTACTCAAACCTAAATTGAGCGATTCTTTCTTGAAAAAAGTTCGCGAATCCCTAGTTTCCCCGTGCTAGCGTAAGGTATACTCTCGTCGTCCACCCCACGCTTCCTATCACCCAACAAGTGAGTGTGCCCCTAATGCCTGAACCCCAGACTACTTACCGGATTGCCAAGGTCGCCACCACCTCGGATACCCTGACGAGCCGTGGCGGCTTAGCCCTCTTTGTGCGCTATCTCTCAGAAATCCAGCTCGCGCCGCTGTTGGAGGAAGCCTTTGGCCATCTCCGCAAAAGCCGCAAAGGCCTCCCTCTTTGGTCCTTCTTCCAGCAACTCTTTTGTTTCTTGCTCGACGGCACCAGTCGGCACCTACGATACTTTGATCATCTGAAGACCGATCCGGGGTATGCGGCCACGCTCGAAATGGCCCCTGCCCAGTTGGCGTCGTCGCATGCCATGAAACGGTTTTTCAAAGCCTTTGCATGGGTGGCCGGTGGAAGTTTCCGTCGGATTCTCAATCAGTTGTTCGTGTGGCGGCTGCAGCTGACGTGCCCTCCGGTGATCGAGGCCACCATCGATACCATGGTGCTGGATAACGACGAGGCGCCGAAACGGCACGGTGTTCAGCCGACCTACCAAAAGGTCAAGGGCTTTCAACCGTTGCAGATGATCTGGGCGGGCAAGATTGTGGACGCCGTCTTTCGTGGGGGACGCAAGCATAGCAATGCGGGCCATACTGTGGTGAATATGCTGCGCCGGATGGTCCCCTTGATGCGCCAGGCCTGTGGTCCCCACGTGGTAATCATCCTCCGGTTCGACAGTGGTTTTTTCGATGAGGCGATCCTGCAGGCCTGTGACCAATTGCACGTGGGCTTCATTGTGACCGGGAAGATGTACCCGACGATTAAAACGTATGTCAGCGCCCAAGACCCCGCTCAGTGGGCGGCCTACGACAATGGGCATCAAGAGTGGGAGTATCTGGAGTTTGGGTGGCGGTGTGAGAGCTGGGCGCGCCACTACCGGACCTTGTACACGCGGGCCGTGATGGAGCCCAATGGGCAGCGCCTGCTGGACTTTGCCCGCCCCGACAACGTGATCCTGACCAACCTGGGCGTGACGCCGGCCGTGCTCGCCCACGCCTCCCGTCCCGTCCGCACCCACTGGACCCAGCCCGCGACGCTGATTGCGAGCCATCATCGGCGGGGAGCGGACGAACTCCCGCATCGCGGGTTGAAAGACTTTGGCTTTGAGGAACTTCCCTTCAAGCGGTTTCCGGCCAATGCCGCGTTCTACTCCTGCATGCTGATCGCCTTCTTCCTCTCGGAGACCTTCAAGGAAGATGTGTTGGCGGAGGTGCTGCCGATCACCAGTTACGCCACGACGGTACGGCGGGTGGTGATCGACATCGCGGCTAAGGTCGTCTGGACGGGGAGACAGGTGATCTTGAAAGTCACACACTCGGTGATGACCGCCTTGCGGTTCGATGAGCTCTGGGCTCGGTGTCAATCCCCGCCACCGATTCCCTCCACCTAACGACAGCATAGGCCTGGAGTGTTTCCCGTCCCGCAACTCGGCGACCCCGTCTGTCCAAATCTTGGCAGAAAAGGACGGGAGATAGATCGTATTCTCGGTTTTCGCTCCCACGTGTTCCATCCCCTGGAAAATTCGGCCTCCCGTTGCCTCTGCAGCCCGAATGAGGACGTACTCAACAACATTCGGCTCCACAAACCGACGGGCTGAAAGAGAATCGCTCAATTTAGGTTCTAAGCAGTTCCCCAT
>JALUPA010000065.1 GCA_027054335.1 Ardenticatenaceae bacterium | reverse complement strand
AAGACTTGCTGCAAACCATCGGCATAGGGACTACCGTCATGTACGGTAGCAGCGGAGCGGGCGCCCAATTCATTGTAGGCAAATTCAGCCGCTACTTTACCCTGGAAAAGGTCATTATGCGCGGTGCGGTAATAACCAGGTTTCCATGTCTGGTCCGGATCGGTCAGGGCAGGGGCTGTGTTAGAAGGAGAAAGTAGAACCAACCCGGCATCACTGATGATAGGTAAGGCGGATGTGGCAGCGCTGGAGCAATTTGTACCAATAATACCGACCAGTTGGGTGTCAGACGCCATTTTCTGGGCGGCTGTCTGGCCTCCTTCAGCGCTACAGAGGGAATCCTCTCCGACCAATTCGATAGGATGACCGACAATTTCGCCGTCACGATCATCAATGGCGATTTCGATGCCGCCACGGGAGTCTTCACCGAGGAAAGCGGTTGCACCGGAGATGGTAAGCATATAGCCCAGACGAACAGCATCATCCGGAGCAACTTCGACGCAAGTATCACCATCAGGGCATTCTACAGCAGAAGCGGTGTTGCAAGCTGCCAAGATAATGGTAAGACCCATAATCATTAAAATGAATAAAGATAGACGTTTCATATGTATCTCCTCCTAGGAGAGTTATACAACTTTTCAAAAGTTATATAACCGTATGTTGAATACAAAACAGTATTTTCAGTTTAATCGAGTAATTCAGGTTGTTACTTTTTTTATTTTGGCGGGCACTCACCTCCTCTTCCTGAAGATATGAGTTACATTTGAATAAAATGGAGAAATGTATTATAAGGTTAAAATTCTATTAGATTATGCGTGGTTGTCAACTTTTGATCCGGATATAAAATCTAGTTAGTATTTGTAGCGTGATTTAAGCCTTGTTATTTCGGGGGATCGGCGGCTATTTCTGTGATTGAGCATCTATTTTTGTTTCTGCCAGGTTTGGTTGGTCAAGAAATGATGGGCTTTCAAAATCAGGCATAATTTCTACATATTCGCCGGTACACATAAAAATAACTCGTTCGGCAATGTTGGTGGCCCGGTCACCAATACGTTCCAGATTGTGACCTACCCAGATTAGATAAGTAGCCCGCTGAATGTAGGCGTCATCCCGCATTTCTTCCAGAGCTTCCCGTACCAGTTTGTTGTATTGTTTGTCAATTTTATCATCCCGCTTGATCATGGCCCAGGCTTGTTCCGGGTCACAGTTTACATAGGCCTGAATGCCTGCCTGCACCATTCTGCGGGCGCGTTTGCTCATTTTGGGTAGTTTGTGCAGGCTGTCTACAGCCTCTTCTTCTTCCATACGTTCCACCAAACGAGCAATGCCGGCCGCATGGTCGCCAATACGTTCCAGTTCGTTGGACAGGTGCAGCCCGGTAAGGACGGCGCGTAAATCACTGGCAGCCGGGAATTGAGTGGCCAGAATACGCATGGCGTCGGACTCTATTTGGTAGCGTAGTTCGTTGACGGCCGTATCCCCCTGAATAACTTGTTGAGCCAATAGAACATCTCGATTTCGCAGGGCCAACATCGCTTTTTCGATAGCTTCATCTACCATGCTGCTCAGACGTAAAGTATCATTACGCAGTTTATTCAGGTCTTGAGTAAGTACGGTACGATATTGGGTCATTTAACACCGTCTCTTTGCTCAGATTGAACCAATCTGAAAAGCACTTAAGCAGGTTTTCTAAGCTGATTAAATAAGGCCATCAAATCATCGGCGCTGTGATCGCTGGAGGGACGGCCGTGACCACAAGCAATAGTCGCCGGGGCCAGTTCCAGCAAGCGAATGGCAGATTGGGCGGCCGCTTCTTCGTCGGCGGTGAGGCGGGGCGGGCTGGGATTGATACGGCCGTCGCGCGTATTCAGCGCATCTCCGGCAAACAGCACCCCGGCCGACGGACAGAAGAAAGCGTGATGATCCGGCGTATGCCCCGGCGTCGCCATAACAGTCAGTCCACCCAGGACTGGCAGCACATCTCCCGCCTGCACCGTCTCAATCAGATCGGCTGATACGGACTTGTAGCTAAAAAACGTATTTACGGCAAATTGCATGTACCAGGGTAAATGTTTGGGCGATTTGCCCCGCACCAGAAATTCGGCCGTGGCAGCGCTGGCAAAAATTTTGGCTCCGGTAGCTGCCTGAATGGCGGCCAGACTGCCCACATGGTCAATGTCGGCATGGGTAACCACTATGCGCGTAAGATCGGTGGGGGAACGTTTGATTTGCTGAATAGCGTCTAAAACAAGCTGCTGGCGTTTGGGCATACCTGTATCCACCAGCGTCAACCCTGCCTCTTCTACAATCAGATACAGGTTGCTTGCTCCGCCATCCAGCCAATGCAGATTGGGAGATATTTCCATGCCGCCATCTTACAGCAAACCAAAGGGGAAGTGCAACTAATTGCCGGTTACAGCACCCTCTACATCTGCGCCTACGGCCGTAGCCCGGTCGTCAAAGGCACCGCGGAGGGCATTGTAGACAGATTCCGGCAGACGCTCTTTGCGTTTATGTTGCTTCATATACCCTTTGACTTTGGTATAGTGCATAGCCGGGAGGTTAGACTTTTTCAAATCCAGTTCGCTCTCCCCTTTGGTGGTGAAAACGATCATGGCCGCAATAGGCACTTCTTCTACTTCCGGGGCGTTTTTGTTGATGAAACTGGCCACGGCGGCGACGCTGCTTTCCGCTTCTTTGGTAGGGTTGCCCAGGTTTTCCTGCCCGAAAAAGCGGCGCAGCCCCAATCCGGACTGCTTCCAGTTATCCCCCTCAGCTCGAATCTTGCCGGTTTGGTATTTGGCCACGAAGACGATGATGCCGCTGGGCAGCAGGAGGACGTGGGGCGCAGGCAAGATAAAATGGTAGAAACGGCCGTTTTTGGCCGACTTCCTGACCGCTTCATCCAACACCTCATCGGGGCGTGGCTTACGTACATATTGATGCGCCAGATAGATACCTATCTGAGACAATATCCAGCCAATCAGCAAGGCGCCCAACTGCAAGACAAATACTTGGGGATTGTCACTAATAAAAATCAAAGCCAGACCGGCCAGCAAAGCGCCAAACCCCAAAAAACTGGTTATCTGGCTTATCAGGCGCAGCCGGCGAATACGTTTTTCGTTGCGAATAACTACCATGAAAAATTACCAATCATCCTATTAAATTACCTGCCCATTTTGATACTTCCCCATCACCAGACAGGCATTTTGCCCGCCCAAACCGAAAGAATTAGACATAGCCACCTGAATATTGGCCGGGCGCGGCTCATTGGGTACATAATCCAGATCGCATTCCGGGTCGGGCGTCTCATAATTCCAGGTAGGGGGGATGATGCCGTGATGAAGGGCATAGATACTAAAAATTGCTTCGATGGCTCCGGCCCCGCCCATGGCGTGTCCCATGATGGATTTGCTGCTGCTCACCGGAATTTCGTAAGCCCGTTCACCAAAGAGGGATTTGATGGCAAAAGTTTCCGAAGCATCATTCATCGGTGTACCGGTACCGTGTGCATTGATATAATCCACGTTATTCAGCGGTACAAGGCCATCTTTCAACGTCCAACGCATAGCCCGCACCGCGCCAGCGGCATTGGGGTCTTGCGCTGCTACGTGGAAGGCGTCGGATGAAGAAGCGTGCCCCAGCAGTTCAGCGTAAATGCGAGCGCCGCGGGCAATGGCGTGATCCAGCCGCTCTATGACCATGACGCCGGCCCCTTCACTTAAAATAAAGCCATCGCGATCTTTGTCAAAAGGGCGGCTGGCCCGTTCCGGTGCATCGTTATAATGGGTGGAAAGGGCGCGCATGGCGCTAAAGCCGCCTACGGCCGCTTCGTGAATCAACCCCTCGGCCCCGCCGGTAAAGACGATGTCCGCCCGCCCCCGCCGGATCATTTCCATGGCTTCACCGATGGCCTGGGTACCGGTGGCGCAGGCAGCGGCTACAGTGCTGATGGGGCCTTGCGTATTCGCCAGTAAGCTGACGTGGTGGCTGGGCATATTGGGCAAAACGGCCGTCATGGCAAAGGGACTGACGCGCTTTATCCCTTTGGTGTGGTAGATTTCCAACTGTTCCACAGCCACTTCAAAGCCCCCTACCCCCACACCGATGAGCGTTCCGGCGCGTTCCGGTTCTGGCGCCTGACCGTGGGGCAGCCCCGCGTCTTCTACCGCCATCCGGGCGGCGGCTACGGTAAGTTGGGATACCCTTGACATACGCCGCGCTTCTTTGAAATTCATGTAGTCGCCAGGTTTAAACTCTTTGACTTCCCCGGCAATACGGCAGGGCAGGTTACTGGGGTCGAATTGGGTAATGGGGCCGATACCGGAACGGCCGTGCAGCAAGCTTTCCCAACTTTCGTCCAGCGTGTGCCCAATCGGACTCATCACCCCCATGCCAGTCACGACAATTCGGGGTCGGCCTTGCGCATCCAGATAATTATTTTCCATAAGTTTTTCTCTGTTTTCAGAATTGAGTATATTTGCCGTTATTGCTTTATGCCGGCAGCAATAGCTTTGACGATATTTTTTTCTACAGCTAACCGGGCCTGGCCAACAGCTTGTTTGACGGCGAAGGCATTGGAACGGCCGTGACCAATAATGACAACCCCGTTTACCCCTAATAGTGGCGCGCCGCCTACTTCATGGGGGTCTAGCTGTCGGCGGACGCGGCCAAAAGCGGGTTTGGCTAACAAGCCACCTACGGCCGTAACCGGATTCGCCTGGATTTCTTCCCGGATGGTCTCAGACATATAACGGGCAATCGCTTCAGCCGTTTTCATAAGCAAATTGCCGGAAAAGCCGTCTGTTACCGCCACGTGTACTGCACCATTCAAAAATTCCTTCGGTTCAATGTTGCCAATATAGTTCAGACCGCTGGCAGCTAATAAGGGGCCGGCTTCCTTGATCAACGTCGTACCCTTCCCCTCTTCCTCGCCATTGGAGATAAGCCCTACACGCGGCTTGGCAATATCCAGCATACATTCCATGTACAGGCTGCCCATCAAGCCAAATTGGAGCAGATATTCCGGTTTACAGTCGGCATTCGCCCCGTTATCTATGAGGAACGGCCGTTCCTTAATAGGAAAAATAACTCCCATCCCCGGTCGTTTTACCCCCGGAATCCGCCCCAATCCTACCTGGCGCAGCATAGCCACTGCTAATACAGCGCCGGTATTTCCGGCAGAAACAAAAGCGTTTGCTTTCCTGTCTTTCACCAGGCGCAGCCCCACATGAATGGAAGAATTCGGCTTGCTCTTGATCACTTCAGACGGTTTATCCCTCATGGTCACAGCCTGACTGGCGGCCACAATTTCCAGAGACAAACCAGCCGTATCATGTTTGGCTAACTCTGCTTCAATTTGGGCCTGGTCCCCCACTAAAATGATGGTTTCCCCAAATTCACGCGCCGCCATAACCGCGCCCGCCACATCGGGTTCGGGGTTGTCATCACTCCCCATAGCATCCACAACAATTCGCATAAAGCCTTTCTTCTTCCCAAAATCAGAGGGGGATTCTATCGGTGGGGGAAAATTAAGTCAAACGGTGACTTGACATGACTTATTCCTCATTTATAATCAGAAATGTACGCTTTGCCAAAAGGTTTATAGAATAATACGTTGACTGGGACGAATAACTGCCCGGCTCATACCAGAGAGTGATGGTCACAGGCTGAAAGCCGTCATTATGTAAAGGCAGCGAAAACCCCCCAGGAGTGGTTTTCTGAACGGTCAGGCAAACTTTGGGGTTTGCCTCTTTTAGGGCAGACAAATTGTCTGCCCACTTATTAAGAAAGTCCGGGTGGCTCCGTTAACGGCCGTAACGAGGGTAATCAGTAAGCAGTATTCAGTTATCAGTGTTCAGTTAAACAGAACCGGTAATTGATTATCGTTAACCGATTACTAAAGTTGGGTGGAACAGCGAGGCCATCGCCCCAATCGGGTGATGGCTTTTTTATTTTTACGCCTTGCCCTGAGCTTGCCGAAGGGCTGACAATTGAATTACTCAATTACCAATTACTAATTACGAACTGGAGACAATCATGTCCGAACAAAACATACCATACGAAGAAACCGATTTATACCGCATCCGGCATTCCTCCGCGCACGTCATGGCCGAGGCTGTACTGGAATACTTTCCAGAAGCCAAATTGGCTATCGGCCCGCCCATCGAAGACGGCTTTTACTACGATTTTGATCTGGGACAAGGTGAAAACGGCAAGCCCATTACCTTCTCCGAAGAAGACCTGGAGAAGATCGAAGCCAAAATGAAGCAGTTGCTCAAGAAGAATGCCCCCTTTGAACACAGCAGTATGAGCATCACAGAGGCCAAACAGTTCTTTGCCGACCAACCCTATAAATTAGAACTGATTGAAGATTTGGCAAACGGCCGTCTGGACGAAAACGGCAATCCCACTACAGAACCGGCCACAGAAGTCAGCATCTACAAACAGCGCGACTTTGTAGATTTGTGCCGCGGACCGCACGTCAAATTCACCAAACAGGTCAAAGCCAACGCCGTCAAACTGCTGCGTACCGGCGGCGCATACTGGCGCGGCGACGAACACAAGCCCCAATTGCAGCGTATTTACGGTACCGCCTGGCGCAACCGGGTGGAATTAGAACAGTACTTGCGGCGTTTGGAAGAAGCCAAAGCACGGGATCACCGCCGTCTGGGGAAAGAATTGGGCTTATTCCACATCTCCCCCCTGGTAGGGGCCGGACTGCCCTTGTGGTTGCCGAAAGGAACAATTTTGCGAATGCAACTGGAGGACTTTCTGCGGCAAGCCCAAACGGCTCGCGGCTATTTGCCCGTTATTACACCGCATATCGGCAAGCTGGATTTGTACATCACCAGCGGGCATTATCCCTACTACAAAGACAGCCAGTATACGCCCATTGATGTAGATGGCGAGAAATTCCTGCTCAAACCGATGAACTGCCCGCACCACATCGAAATATACAAAAGCCAGCCGCACAGCTACCGCGACCTGCCCCTGCGCCTGGCCGAATTCGGTACCGTCTACCGCTACGAGCAAAGCGGCGAGCTAAACGGCTTGACCCGCGTGCGCGGCTTTACTGTAGATGATTCTCATCTTTTCGTCACGCCGGAACAGTTAGAAGATGAGTTCATTGCCGTCGTGGATTTAATCCAGTACGTGTTTGAAACAATGGGTTTCCACGATTTCCGGGCGCGTTTGGGGGTGAATGATCCCGACAGCGACAAATACGCCGGAACGCCGGAAATGTGGCAGCAAGGTATCAAGGCCATTAAGCAGGCGGCCGACAAAGCGGGCCTCAATTACGTCGTGGAAGAGGGTGAAGCAGCCTTTTACGGCCCCAAACTGGACTTTATTTTCCGGGATGTGTTGAAGCGGGAGTGGCAGTTGGGCACAGTTCAGGTGGATTTCCTTCTGCCGGAGCGGTTTGACCTGGAATATACGGCCGAAGACGGGCAAAAACACCGCCCCATTATGATCCATCGCGCTCCCTTTGGCAGCATGGAGCGATTTGTAGGCATCCTGATTGAGCATTTCAACGGCGCGTTTCCCCTGTGGCTGGCTCCCGTGCAGGTGATGGTTGTGCCCATTGCCGACCGGCACAATGCTTACGCCTATGAAGTGGCGGACAAATTGAAACAGGCTGGCATGAGGGTAGAAGTGGATGCCAGCAGCGACCGGATGAACAAGAAAATCCGCAACGCTCAATTGCAGAAGATTCCCTACATGCTGGTGGTGGGCGACCGGGAAGCAGCCGATGGCACAGTAGCCGTGCGCACCCGCGCCAACGAGGATCGGGGCGATATGGCTCTGTCTGTGTTTATTGAGCAGGCGACGGGGTTAGTGGAAAGTAAGTCTATGGAGTTGTAGATGAGGTATTGAGGTGGGATATTACCCAATATCCTAACTCTGAATGAGAGGCAGCTTTACCGTAAAGGTGCTGCCCTCATTTTCTTGGCTGGCAACAGTTATCTCGCCATTATGCGCATCTACCAGGCTTTTGACGATAGCCAGCCCCAGGCCGGTACCGATGGCCAGGTGGCGATGGCCTTGTACCCGGCTGTAGCGGTCAAATATCGTGGGCAGTTCGTCTTCGGGGATGCCGTAGCCAGTATCTTGCACTTCTACCAGGGCGTTACGGCCGTTGGCATAAGCGCGTACCTGGACACGGCCGTTTTCCGGTGTGTACTTAATCGCATTAGAAATCAGATTCAGAATCACTCGCTGAATTTTATTCATATCGGCCGTAATCATAACAGGAGAAGGCACAGTATCATATTCCAGTGAAATACGCTTTTCCACCGCCTGCGCCTTCAACGAATCGGCCGACACCTTCGTCAACAAGGCTAGGTCAAAATTCGTGGATTCCAGCAAAATAGGCGCTTTGCCCGACTCCAATTGTTCCAACTCCAGAATATTATTCACAATATCCAGCAACGTATCCTGACTGTGCAGAATAACGCGGGCAATCTTTTCTTGTTGATTGCGGGGTAATTCTCGATCCCGCAAAATACTGGCGTACCCTTTAATACTGGTCAGCGGCGTACGCATATCATGCGTTAAGACGGCCAGGAATGCATTCTTTTCCTTGTGCAGTTCTTCCAGCTTTTCATTGGCGTCAGCCAATGCGTGCGTCCGGGCCGCCACTTGATCCTCCAGCGTTTCCATTTGCTTCTTCGTATTGTTCACCGTCAATCGGAACGTATAAGCTGAAAGTACAATCGGCAAAATAAAGATAGCCAGCCCCAACAACCCAAACTGGCTGACTGCCAGGAAGATCAGCCCGCCGCCAATCGCCAACACCAATATATTCATGGGCACAGCCCAGCGATTTTGCCGCCAGATTTCTATCGGCTTCACCCCATTGGCTAAATATACAATACCAGCCAATAGCCAAAAATTAACCTGATCGGCGACAACTGCGCCAATAAACCAGGGAAGGGTTTTGCTCAAAAATGTATTTACCCCCAACCAGTTTTGTATTAGATAAAAAACAAATCCGGCCGTCAAAACAGAGACCGAGTGGATGCCCACATTGACGCCCAAACGCTCAAGTTCCAGGCGCCAATTCTTTTTCTGGCGTCGGCGGCGTGTAAGAATAAACGCCGCCCAAAGTCCTAATTCAGCAATTCCGGCAATCGTGGCGGCCGATACAGGATCATACAAGCCAATAGCGGCAAAACTGATTGCACCGCTGACAGATACAGTAACCGCCTCGTTAACTAACGGCGTCATGGTACTTTGGACGGCAATAGCCAATACCAGCAAAAGAAACAAAGTGAGCGGATCGTCTTGCGTAGGGAAACGTATAATGCCCGACACGATTATAATCAGGCCTGCCAAAATTAACAGAAATGAGTAAATACGTCGTAATTTTTGCATGAATCAGTCAACAACCAAACAAATTCTGTCTGATTGCTATTGCTACCACAATTGGTTTCTGCACCAACTGTTACTCTAAAATAAAACCCCCTTGATGCCCATAGGACATCAAGGGGATAATTCTATTGTGGTCGTGAAAAAAATAGTGAATGGTTAGTTTGGGTATTCTTCCAATCCCGTCCAAGAGTAACCGCCTGTCCAGGAGTAACCGCCCGTCCAGGAATAACCGCCTGTCCAAGAATAACCACCTGTCCAGGAGTACCCGCCTGTCCAAGAGTAACCGCTTTGCCACACCTGTCCATCTGACCATTCTTGCCAATCGTCAGCACTACCTGTCCAGGAATAGCCGCCCGTCCAGGAGTAGCCACCTGTCCAAGAATAGCCGCCCGTCCAGGAGTAGCCACCTGTCCAGGAATAACCACCCGTCCAGGAATAACCGCCCGTCCAGGAATAACCGGACAGGTCGGCGATGGGTTGGCCGTTTTCGTCTACGAGGATGAATGCACCGTCCTGGTAGGCAACAGGGCCGACGTATTTTTCGCCGGGGGTCATATTAACGTTAGCTACGCCTTCCGGCGGCTCCAGCACGGCGTCTTCCGCCCACACGCGCCCGGCTCCCTGCTGGAAAATACTCCAGGCGGGCGAACCGTCGCTGTTAACGCCGGGGCGAGCGGAGGCCATCAGGGCATATTTCACTTCATCGGGGGTCATATCCGGGTTTTCTTCCAGCATCAGGGCCACGACGCCGCTGGTGACGGCCGTAGATGCCGACGTTCCTGCAATCTGATAATACCGGCCGCGCACCCGCAAATCCCGATTCTCTTTAGCCCAGGCTGAATTATTTCGCGTCATCGTCAGCATATGTGCGCCGGGAGCAATCACGTCTGGTTTGATGAAGCCCATTTCTGTAGGACCGGCGCCGCTGAACGGCGTCAGGTAATCGTCGCTCTCGTCTTCCGGCGTGTAATTGTCCGTAAAAGCGCCGACTGTGATAACGAAGGGATCGTTACCCGGGGCGGCAATGGTCATCGGCTCAGAACCGCCGTTGCCAGCCGCAGTCACTACCACAATACCCGCGTCCCACAACTCTTCTACAGCCTGGTTGATGGGGTCTGCCCAGTACGGGCTGCTGACCGCGCCTACCAACGACATATTCACCACACGGATGTTGTATTCATCCTTGTTTTCCAGAATCCAGTTCAGACCCTCTACAATGTCAGTGTAAGTGCCCTTGCCTTCTATGTCCAAAACGCGCACGTCAATAAACTGAACACCAGGAGCAATGCCGATATAGCCGTTGCTGTCCTGTTTGGAATTACCGATGAGGCTGGCCATCATAGTACCATGCCCGTTGGGGTCTCGTTTACGCGGGCCATTGTCCAGCGCGTCGTAACGGGCAGCAATACGGTGACGGTTCCATTTAAACCGGGCAATTCCCGTATCTACAATGGCGACGCCAATATCATCGCCATCAATGCCTTCTTCCCAGACTTCATCCACACCCATCACTTCGGGGAAATCCGCTTCCGGAGCGCGGCGGTTACGGCGGTGTTCCACCCGGCCGCTGGTTTCGGCGATGTTATCTGCGTACACGGTGATACGGCCGTCCGCTTCCAATGCGCTCATAACCCGCTGCGGCACAGTGGCCGAGACGGCATTGATAATATCCAGAGACTCACTCACCTGCCCACCATACGCTTCTACGATGGCGGCGGCTGTTTCCGCATCGTTTGCCTGAACAATCACGGCGTCTGCGCCAGAGGATAATACGGGCGATCCGATGGCCGCCATGAGAACTGTAAGGAGAACTGCTAATACTATTGCTCGCTTCATCTACGTAAACTCCCTGTACATAATATGCGCTGCGACAATTATGTACGATACTACCAGAAAATAGAGGCAAAAATTTATGGGGGATATACCCCCCACTCCCACTTGTAGTATTCCGCGATAGGAGAAAAGTCTCAATAGGAAAATGGGGTCAATTGGGTAACTGATTGGCGCGAAGAGGGTTATTCATCTCGTTTTTGTTGTTTTTTCTTCAGTAATTGGGAAGCCAGGGAGCCAGTTGGCGGCGGGGGCGACGGCCGTTCCCTTTCTTCTTGCTTTGGCAGAGGCGGTTTACTGGCAACTTTGGCCGCATCCTCCTGCTGAATAGGCGGGGGAGAGGCCTGCGGCGGCACAGCAGTCATCTTGGCCCGCTGTTTGGCCTGGAACAGGCGGGATACCTGCTCCGTGCGTTCCTCCCGCTGGGTAGGCTGCCGCTGAAAACGGCCGAACGATGCCGCCCACGCCCGCTGCCAATCCCGCCGGGTGACGGCCAGACGGCGCAGGGCAATATCCAGCGGTAGCAGCAAAACGGCCGTCAACAGCAGCCAGGGCCAGATCGGCCGCGTCGTCGGTTCGCTCTCCAGATTGTGGGTAAACGCCGCCGCCACTTCTGCCGACAAATCCGCGCCTCCCGTCATCTCTGCCAGCGACGCCAGCAGTTCCGGGTTCGCCTCAAACTGGCTGTATTCCGGCGAATAGCCCAACACCCAGCCGCTCGTTTGGCCCACGATCCTCTCCCCTGCCTCAGCCGCACCCGCCACCCGGATAAAATACGCCCCGTCCTCTGTGGGCGTGAAATCTGCCTCATACCGGCCGGGGGCTGTTTGCGGCAGCGTCAGATTTTCCACCGTTCCGTCCGGACGCACCACGTTGGCTTCCAGCGCCAGATTGTTCAGAAAGCCGCCGTTGGCGTCCGCCGCGTCCACCGCCAGCGTGGCCGACTCTCCCTCATACGTCACGGCCGTCTGCACTGCATTATCCCGTTGCTCCGAAATCGTCCAGCGCACCGCCTGCGCCCAGAATGGAGCAAATCCCGCCCACGTTACCCAATCCGTCGCCCAGCGCCCCGTTGCGTCCGACGTCCAGGCCACCGCCCGTCCCAGGCCGTACTGCCACGCCGCCAGCAGCGGGTCGCCTTGCGGCGTGCGCAAAATCACCTGCGCCGTATCCTTGGGGGACGTGCCCACGTAACCGTAGAGAGGGGGCACGGCCGTAATTCCCGCTAAAATCGGGCTGCCCACACCCAGTTCTGGGAAGAATCGCTCCTCCACCAGATAATTCCGCTGAATATTCGTCGTCTCCTGCGTAAAAATCTGGGGCAGATTGGCCGCCCGGTCCGTAAAATGAAAACGGCCGCCGCCCAGTTCTGCCATTTGCCGCAGCCAGGGCACGTCCGGGCCGTCGCCGATACTTACGGCCGTCAACGTCACATTTTCCGCCCGCAGCGCCTCAATCAACTCCGGCACGCCCTCCTTCTCCTCCGAATCCGCCCCGTCCGCCAGCAGGATGATGTGCTTCACCTGGTTGGGGGATTGGGCCAGCGCCGCCGCCGCTGCTTCCAGCCCCGTGCGCACGTAAATACCGCCGCCCCCCGCCCCAATCTGCCGGATGAGGTTAATCGCCTCCTCCCGCTGGCTGGCCGGCAGTGGCCCTACCTGGCCGCTGGGCTGCGTATCCACCGGAATGACCGTAATCTCGTCAAAATCATTCAGCAGTTCCACCACGCGCACCGCTCCTTCCGCCGCCAATTGGATTTTGGTCACGCCCCCTTCCGGTGCGCCCATACTGCCGGAACGGTCAATCACAATCACGATACTCACCGAGGGGAAACGCTCCTGATCCTTGATCTGCATCTCTACTGGCAGCGTCTCCTCCAACGGCGTGCGGAAATAGCCGCCCATGCCGTAACTTTGCGGCCCGCCTACCGTCACCAGGCCGCCGCCCAAGTCACGCACGTAACTTTGCAGCGTCTCCATCTTGCGCGGCGACAAATTTTTGGCGTTCAGGTTCACCAGGACGATGCTGTCGTAATTGCTCAACTGGGCCAGGCTGGCCGGGAAGTCGGCCGGGGTAATGCGATCCACTTGCAGGCCGGTCGCTTCCAGGGCCAGCAGCAGTTGGGGAGATTCGTCCGGCAGGGGCGTACCGTCGTCGGCCACTGTGCCCTCGTTGGCCACCAGGAGGACGCGGGGCGGCCCGGCCACCTCGGTAAAGGCGGCCAGTTCGTTGTTTTGGTAATAGGTATCCCGCGCTGGAGTGAGCTGCACCCGGTAGCGAGCAAACTCTTGTTCCAGCCCGCGCAGGCGCACGGAAAAGTTGTTGACGCCAGGGCGAAGCTGCACTGGTTCCTCATAGACTACCGTACCGCCGGAGAGGACGCGCAAGGTGGCGGGCATGTCGGCCGTGCTTTCCGCCGTCACCTCAATGTTAAAAATTTCCCCCTGGCTGATACGGCTGGGGGCGTCCACGCGGGTGAGCAGGGCTTCTTCCCCTACCGCCTGCCGGGCCAGCGGCGCGTAGCTGATCTCCACGCCGGACTCGGCAGCCAGGCGCGCCGCGTCGGCCGCATCCCCCGTCGTGGCTGCGCCGTCGCTGAGGATGACCATGCGCTGCGCCGTCCCCGCCGGAAACAACGCCAGCCCCAGGCGGATGGCTTCGGCCAGATTGGTTTGCAGCGGCTGGGGCAGGGAGCGGAAGGGAGGCAGTTCGGCCAGGCGGCTCATGGGGCGTTCCACCAGGGCGTCGGCGCCAAAGAGGATGACGGCCGTCTGGTCATTCGGCCTCATGCTGGCGACGGCCGTCCGCACATAATTTTCTGCCTGTTGCGCCGCCGCCGGGGAGATGGAGTCGGAAGCGTCCACCAAAAAGATGACCGCCAGTTCGTCAGCTGTCTGCCGCCACTGCGCCCCCGCCAGACTGAGGACGAGAAGGATGATGATGATCAACCGCACGCCCAAAGCCGCCCAATCCCGCCGCCGGGATACGGCCGTGCGCCGCGGGCGTCCTATCCAGACAAAATAAGGGATAGCTAACAGTAAAAGGAGTGCGAGAGGAGTGGTGAAGGTCACGGATGGTAATTGTAATTGAGTAATTGGTAATTGGATAAATTACCAATTACCAGTTACCAATTACTCCTCCAAAATCAACGGCAAAAAGATAGAAAACGTACTGCCGGAACCGTAAGTACTGATCACCTCCACATCGCCACCGTGCGATTTGACGATGAAGCGGGCCAGCGGCAAGCCCAGACCGGGGCTACGGCCGTTGCCATTGGCCCGGCTGCCGCTCAACCCCGTCCAGACGCCATCCAGCCGCTCCGGGGGGATGCCCACGCCGCTGTCCTGGACGCGCAGACACAACTGGTTGCCAATCGCCACAATATCCATTTGTACCGCACCGCCAATTTTGTTGAATTTGATGGCGTTGTGCAGCAGATATTGCACCGCTTCCGTCAACTGTTCTGCGTCACCCAGCACCGTCGTCATCGGCGTATCTACATTCAGCGTCACTTCTACGCGGCGGGCATCAGCCATCGTGCGCAGGTGGCGAATTGCCTTTTGGGCGACGCTGTCCAGACGCACCGGCTCAAAGGTAAACTTTTCACGCATCTGGATGCGGGTAGAGATGGTAATCAGGTCGTCAATGGGGGCGCGCGCCTGGTCGATTTGTTGGTCCAGTCGGGCAGCAAACCCTTTTTGGCGTTCATCCTCGCTGCTGTCCTGGAACCGCTGTACTTCCTGGCTGAGAGCGTTTAACGGCCGTCGCAGTTCCGGCGAAATCAGATGGATAAATTGAGAATACAGCATGACCAGTTCCGCCAGATGCCGCTTGTCGCGGGCAATCGCCTGGTTTTGGTTAAACACGTAATCGTTAATGCGGCGCAGACTGGCAACGTGGCATGATTGGGCCAGCAGCGGCGTTGTCTGGGCTACCAACGCATCCAGCAGCTCCAAATCTTTTTCGTCATAGGCCCGGCCATCGTATTTTGCGCCCAGAGCCAGCACCCCAATCAAACTGTCCCCGGCGTGGAGCGGTTTGTAAAGAACGCGCTGCCAGCCGTGCAGCGTTTCCCGCGTTTCCTCCGGCACGCCGTCGAAACTGTCCAGGGTATTGATGTCGTACTGGGCCAATGTATCCCGCTTTTGCCGCAGGTAGAGGGTGATAGGGTCATCGTGAGCAAAATCAATCGTTTCCTGCGGGTTACTGCTCAGTCCGGTCAACGGCCGTAACACCAGTTTTCCGCCCGGCGCGTCATCCGCCAGAAACAGCCAGGCGTCATCTGTTGCCAGATTGGATTGCACCATACGCAGCAAAAGCCGGCCCAACGCCTGCGGGTCAGGCAGATTGCCGCTTTCATTGTCGTAATCGGCCATGATGGCCGCCTTGCGCGCCGTCGAAGGCAAAAAGATGCGCCGCGTCAGGTGATTGACCTTTTGCACCAACCAGGCAAAAAAGACGGCAAAAATAAATGCCGCCACGATCAGCGTCAGCGTTTGCGTCTCGACCGGCAGGCCAGACACAAACTGGACGATGAAATACAGGGCCGCCAGCGTCAGGCCAAAGATAATGAGGATACCGGTTATCCGGCTCATCAACTGGCGAAAAGCCAACTTCAAATCCGGCAAATTGTGCCGCCGCAGAGTCAGCGTTCCGGTGAGCATCGCCAGGAAGTTAACCAGTAAACCCGCCTGGTTCCAGCCCGGCTGCTGCGGCTGCTGCACGGAAGCCAGCAAGCTGCCCACAAAGAAGAGGAAAATGACCAGCAGCCAGTAGCGTACCCGGTTCCGGTAGAGCGATTGGGGCAGATCGGCGTTGATTTGCTGGGTCTGCATCCAGGCGCCCACGGTGGGAACCAGCCAACTGGCAATCCAGGCGGCAGCCCACAGGTCAAACTGCCGGGTGGATTCGCCAAGCAGTCTGATTTGCGGCAGGCTGTTGCCCCAGATGACGGGGTCGAGAAGGACGGCCGTCAGCCACAGCGTCCCACTGATAAAAATGGTAATCCGAGTGTATTTCGGTGGCGTAGAGAAGTATACGGCCGTGGCCCACAACAGCCCCATCGCCGCCAAACTCAAGGCATACGTCCCGGCAATCCCCCAATTATAAATAATAATCGGCGGCATCATGGCTCCGCCAAACAGCCGCAAAACACTGGTGGCCCAAATCGCGCTCATCACCAGCGTAAACGACCAACGCAAAAACAAACGCCGCCGCCGCACTTTAGAACGCCACAAAGCGATCAGCATCCCCGTCAGGGCCAGAGGAACAATTGCGATGATGAGTAATTGTTGTGTAAGCGTCATTTACGTCACTAAGATTTTGGAGACTGAAGATTTAAGTGGGTTCCCGATCTCCCATCTCCGCTTGTTTTCGTGACAGATTATAGCAGGTTTTGTTTCTTTTTTGGGCAAGCGGCAGGAAATACATCATTCCTATTACCCAAATATATCCCAAATTGTGATTTGGGATATATTTGGGATAAGTTGGGAAATGGCACAACTTGTCATTTCCACCAACGGAGGAATCTTACGTTGCAGCCAAGCGTAAGATGAAAGATCCCTCGACACCCCGGAATGACGGCAAAATACGCCTTACTTCGGCATATTCTTCAGCGCCTCATACGCCAGCCGGGGCGTGCCGTCCGGCAGCACGATAGACCACCAGTATTGCTCATTCGCTTCCGGCGTCCAGTTGGCATCTGCCATGTAAATAGCCGTGATCAGGCCGATCCAGGGCTGCCAGTTTTCTTTGGCATACTGGTATGCCCCTACCAGGTATTCTGCCTGCTGCTGCTCTGTCACCCCGAACCAGACGTAATCGGGGTGCAAATCCTGCTGCAAAATCCAGCCTGTCTCCAAAATGGCAACCTGCTTGTCGGCGTCCCCGTTTTGCACCATGATCTCCCGCATGTCCTCCACGTGACGGAACACGTTCCAGCGATGCCCGCCCCATTCTGGTTTGAGACCTTCTGCCGGGGGCAGGTCTGGCGGCGCTTTATAGCCGGGGGCGTTCAAGCCCAGGGCGTCAAAATAGTCGGCCGCCCCCGCGTCATACATGCCCTGCAAGAAGTCTGTGTCCGGCATGGCGTCCGGCGGCTGGGTTCCCGTCGGAGCCAGCCCGGCGGAGATGACAATAACTGCCGGATCGGCCGCCTTAATGTTCTCGTAGCACACTTTGAGCAATTCTGTATATTCGGCCGGATTGGGTGACTGGTTACCCCATTCCCGGCTGAGATTGGGTTCGTTCCACACCTGGTAGGCAGCAATGCGCCCTTTGTACCGGTCAGCCAGGACGTAGCAAAAATCGCCAAAATCCTGATAGTTGTAGGGGGGTTGGTTTTCAGTGATGCGCTCGTCGGGCAGGTAGGGCTGCACGCTCCACAGGGGATGCCTGTCCAGGCGCACCAGCAGTTTCAGCCCGGCGGCATTGGCCTGCTCCACGATGCGGTCCGGCCGGTACCAATCGTAAGCTCCTTTTTGCGCCGGTTCAATGTCCCGCCAGGGGAAATTTTGCTTGACCCAGCCGAAGCCCATCTCGTTGATCATTTCCAGGTTGCGCGGCAGCACGTCGTCTACGTTCCACCATTGGGCTACCTGGATGCCGTATTCGGGGGATCGGAAGAGTTGGCCGGGGGGTAACGGCCGTGCCGGAGCCGGAACCGGCGTATTATCAATGCTGATGGCCGGGGGAGGCAGCGGCAGAGGCTTTGCGGCCGTTGGCGTGGGGAGGGTGGTAGGTACGGCCGTCACCGCGGACGGCGTTTCGCCCTGACATCCGGCCAATGCCAGCAAACCAATGATTGCCAGAAAAAGAAGGCGGGACATGGGGCGTGTTACGTGATGTGTAATGTGTGACTGTTTTCACACATCACACATCACACATCACGCATCAATCTGGTTTATCCATTGCGGCCAGCGCCCCAAAAGCGGGACGGGGCGCGCCGTTCACGTCAAGAATGCTGTAGGGTACGGGATCGTCTGTGGGGCCGCTGCCCTTGTTGCCAAAGTCAAAGTTGAAGAGGAAGGCCAGCCACACATTGCCGGAATCGTGCATGAGCTGGAAGGCCTGGGTGATGTATTGGGCCTGTTCTTCCAGCGTATTGTCATTGGCAAACTCAAAACCGACCGGCGCGGTATCATACCCTTCACGGCTGGCCCAGCCAAATTCGGTGACGCACAATTTGGCGTTGGGATCAATCGCCTGGGCTTTTTGCGCGTAAGTGTCCAGCGTGGTTTTGAAGCTCCAACTGTGGTGCGGATTATCGAAGGGGCCGCGGAATACGGCCGTAGCCGCTTCCGGATCATTGGGCGCATCTTCAAACGTCACGTCCGGGCCAATGTTGTACCCGTTGTGATGTACGCCTACGCAGTCGGCATAATTCAGCATTCCGGCAGCCAAAGCCCGGTCCAGCCACTCAAAATCATCCGCCCAGGCAATCCAGTCGCCGCTGCCCGTGGGGGCCAGCGCTCCGCTAATCACGATAATGTCGGGATCAGCCGCTTTGATGGCGTTATTGGCTACTTCCAGAAACTTTACGTAATCTTCCGGGCTGACGCCGTTGGCCGTTTTCCATTCCCGGTCCAGATTTTGCTCATTCCACACTTCAATGGCCCCGATCTGGCCGGGGTAGCGGTTGATCAGTTCCGTGAGAAATTTGGCGTACTCGTTGTAATCGTCCGGCGGGCCTTCCCGGTTGCCAGCCGCCCGCGTCCATTCCGGCGCGCCGACGACACTGATCATCAGGTTCAGGCCGTTTTTGTTGGCTTCGTCCACCACCGCGTCGTAAAAGAACCATTGCCCGGCATCCGGGGAGGGATGAATCAGCCACCACTGCATCTGCATTTTGATCCAGTTCATGCCCAACTGGTTACGGGTTACATCCATAACCACAGCCGGGTCGCCGACGGTGGCGTTGCCATGAACCTGGACGCCATAGCCGAATTTGTCTGCGGGCCACGGCCGTATAATGGCAGAATTGGTTTCAGGCGGCGCTTGTTCGGGAGATACGGCCGTATCCCCACCCGCTTCAACTCCCTCGCCTTCCACTTTTACCACCGGCGGCGGTAATGTGGCAGCAGCGGCAGGTACGGCCGTCGTTGGCGTCGCTGCTGTCTGTTCCACTATCGGCGTCGGCGCTTCCTCATCCCCGCTGCCGCACGCTGCCAAAAATACGACTCCGACCAACAGCAATAAAAAACCTTTTAGTAGTTTCATATATCACCTTTTTCGGTAATCAGTGGTCAGTAATCGGTTTACCGATCACTGCTTACCGCTTACCGATTACCGCCCCATCACCTGCCCCAACGTCTGGCAGGACGGACAACTGCCATCCTTGCGAATCATGGCGTAACCGGCTTGCGGATCATCACCCCATTGGGTGAAATCCACGTTGAAGACGATCATCAAGCGCACTTTACCGCTGCTGGCTGACAAACTGGCGGCTTCGGCTAGCCAGGCAGCCTGTTGTGCTATGGTTGTGTTGGCCGCCCAACCAAAACGAGCAGGAACGCCGCCATAATCTTCGCCAGAGAGATAACCTAACTCGGTGAAGCATAAAGACTTGCCGCCAAAGGTGTTGTAATAGGTATTCACCATCCCCCAGAAATAGCGCGTATAGTGTCCGCCGCGGGGGTCTCCACTGGTTTGTGATGGCGGTATGATCCCTTCATTGTAATGCACACCGACGCAATCCATGTAATTGGCGGCGCCGGCTGCGGCCATCCCGGCAATATAGCGGCTGTCTCCCCAGGCGTTGGTACCGTTGTCAAAACCGGTAGGAGCGGGCGCGCCGCTGATCACCATCACGTTGGGATTGGCCGATTTGATGGCGTTGTAAGCCGGAGCCAGCATATTGTTCACGTAGGAAGCCGGGTCAATCTGGCCGGCCGGCCATTCAAAGTCAATATTTTGTTCATTCCAGACTTCGATGGCGTCCGGCCCCAAAGCAGCTACGCCACCCAGATATTGCACATATTCGGTGTAGTTAATACTGTCTGGATAAGGCGTGCCGGGAATGCTTAACAGCACTTTGAAGCCCGCGCCGCGCGCGTTGTTGATACGCCCGGCCAGGTCAGCCGGATTGGCGCCCGGCCCCCATTTTTGCTGGAATTTTACCCAATTCATGCCCGCCACACTCATAATTTGCGGGTTGGCAAAGGTGTGGGTCTGGCCGCCCAGTTCAAAGCTGGCATTGGTCACCGGCGGTGCGGATACCGGGGGTGGCGGATTGGAGCCGCCTCCACCGCCATCATCTGATCCGCCGCCGCCGTTGCTGGGCGGCAAGGCTGTCGCGGTCACTTCAATTTCTTCCAGAGCGGAAATGTCCAGATTGGGATTTAAGTCGAGCAGTTCGCCAAAAATCCAGCCTTTAGTCTGGCCGTCAGGCATGAGGATGTAGAGCCAGGTGGCGTTCTCGTCACGGCCGATGACGGGCACTTTGGTGCCGCTCTGAATACCGCCGGTAACGAGACCGTAAATGACGCCGGGGCCGACGCGCACGTTGGAATCCACACGCACCACAGCGTCAGCGTCACCGGGGCCTACGGCCGTAGCCGATCCCGCTTCTTCTGGGTTTGTTTCTTCCGCCGGGGCTTCTTCCGCCACTTCTTCTTCAGGTTCACCCACGGCAATGGCCGCAGACGCCAAAGGCAGCACGGTGTCGCCCAGGGCAAACTCGACGTTGAGGGTATAGCTGCCCGGTTCGGCGCTGCCTGCCCAACTAAAAATCATGTCACTGCCGCTATTGCTGGCAATCACGCTGTCCGTCTCGTCGCGGATAGTCCAGACAATAGCTGCGCCCGACGCTTCCGGCAAGGCAGCGTCGCTGACGGCGCTGGCAAAGGCAGCGTCCAGCCCGGCTTCCTGCGTCAGACTTTCCAGATTGCGTATGGCTACGCCTTTGAGATTGAATTTGTCGGCTATTTCCAGCCGTTGGGCCAGGGAGGCCGGGTTACCCAGCCAGACGATGTGGGTCTGGCCGTTTTCATCTTCATAGCTGTAGCGGTAGGTCAGGGCTGCACCGTCCCATTCCAGGGGCGAGGCGCTGCCCACCAGGGCTGCTTCTATCGGTTCACCGGGGCCGACTTGCTCGCCGCCAGCGATGAATTCCAGGCTGCCAAAGTTAGCCAGGGCGTCCTGGTTAGACAGTCCGGTGAAGGCTTCACCGATACGGTCTACGGCGCTGGACTGCACCAGGGCGACCAGTTTGGTGCGGTCAATCTGATGGCTGCCCCATTCCAATAATTTCTCGGCCAGACCGTCTGTGCCGTAGGCGGTGGGGTCGAGGGGCATCTGGATGTACACGATGTCGGCAATCTGGCCGAGGGCGTCCCAATCCTGGCCGCCGCTGTCCCAGGCGCCGCCGGTCTCCTGGGGCGCGCCCAGGGTGACGATCAATTTGAGGTCTTGGGCGTGCAGGGCGTCGGCCAGGCTTTGCACGAAGCTGGTAAAGGCGGCCGTCTGGCTGTCGTCCACACCCTGGTAATCCAGATTGATGCCGCTGTAACCACCGGATACGGCCGTATTCACCAGCGCGTTAAGCTGATTGCCCTGGGCTGTCGTATCGCCCAAAAAGGCAGACAGGGAAGCCTGGTCTACCACCGCACCGACGTTGGTAACCCGGAGGTAGGTGTCTATATCATTCCCGGAAACGTCCGGGGCGTCCCCCTGAAGGTCGCCATTGCCAGCCAGCAGCAGCGCGCCGGCCATCAGTTCGGTCAGGAACGGCTTGACTGCTTCCGGCACGTCAGACAGCACCGTACCGCCGACGGCCACGGTTTGAACGTCAGTGTTGACCAGGGTATACGCCTGGTAGCCGGCCGGTTCCAGGGTGACTAGCTGCTGGTTGGCCGCGTCAATCTGGGTGGGGACGAAGAACCAGTTACTGCCGTCCCAACCGTAGATGTCCAGGGTGGCCGGGTTGCTGTTAGGGGGGTATTTGATGGCGACCTGGCCGCTGGCGGGGGCGTCGGCCGCGACGACGTAGACGTTGCTTTGCACGGCAACGTAAGTGGGCAGGGGGCCGACGCCGGCCGAGGCCATGTCGCTGGCGGGCACGGCCGTCACGTTGACGGCCGTATTGGAGTCGCTCACCATCATCTCAAACTCGCCGGGGACGCTGGTGTTTGTCTCTGTTTCTGCTGCGCCTTCTTCTGGGGGAGCGGCTTCTGTGGCTGCGGCCGTTTCCGGCTCGTCGCTGCCGCCGCTCAAACGTTCTCCCAAAGAGATCGGGGGTAAAAATAAACCGGCGATGATGAGTAAGGCTACCACCACCACACCGCCAATAATCAAACCTTTAGACTTGTTACTCGAATCACTGCTCACTTCCGGAGTTTCGTTATCTTCCGGTGGTGTGACCTGTGTCTCCGCCTTATTATCCGGGTGTTCCTCTTCCATGATCATCAACCTCCAATTGCGTGAAGACGCGGCACGTGATGCGTGAAACGTGCTACGTGAATGGTTTACGCAAGGCGCGGTGCGTCTTCGTTACTATTGCAAACGCTCCGGCAGTATAGGCCGGAGCGTGGGCGATTCTAGCACATTGTAAAAAAGTTTGACAACCGGGGAAGGTTCTGTAGCGGGATTAGGGGGAGATCATTGAGGAAACGTTAAGAATGGTGCGTGATGCGTGAGGCGTGACCCTATTGCTAAACAAGTGGTAAAGTTTTATACTTTCGTCAAGCAGGATTGTGTTTTAGTAAAAATTGTGCGGTGGTTGGTATTAGAGGATATTTAGCTCGATTTGTATCTGTGGAACAGGGTGCAGTTAGCGGTTTTGAAGGAAGAATAGTGATGACTAATGACATATCGGCAGCACAAGAAGTTGAAGTTACGCTGACCATCCGGCAATTAGAAGGAATCATTCGCAAGGTGGTTCGTGAAGAATTGATGGAGTTTGCCGCCCAGGAGATTTCTTATCTCGACAAGGAATCGCCTCTTTATGAGGATATGGAAGATATTCTCGAACGGAAGGAATCTGGGCAGCTAAAGTTCCATACCCACGAAGAAATTTGGAATGGGTGAATATCAAGCTGTTTATGAAGATCGGTTTGCCCGAAATCTTGCTCGTTACTCGAATTTACGCCAACGCATTCGGCGTAGAGTGGAGCAAATCCGGGCTAATCCTTATGATCGCACTGAACGGCTTGGGCGGGTTTCTGGCAGGCTGGATTTGCGAGGCTGCCGCAGCGCCAGAGTGGGGAGAAACTTCCGAATTATTTTTGTGATTTGTGAGGAATGCCGATACGTTGCCGAATGTCAGTACTGTTTCTGCGAAGGACAGGAAGATCGACGCGGAGCGTCTGAAAGGGCATTCCACGCGAAGCGTGGAACGAGGGGGACGAGGGGGCTGAACGTATACAGCGGCGGAGAGGAAGCGGGGATTGTCTATGGCGGGAATGGCGTCGCGGGGCAGGAGGGTGACGATGGTGTAGTCGGCGTATTTGGCGGCGGCTGCAGCTTTGTCCGGCGGCACGTCAGTTCCGGCCTGTTCGGGTGGGGCGCTGGTGCAGGCCGCCAAGATAAGAAGGAGGACGGCCGTACTCCACCAGATTCGTTGGGGAAAGCGGGAAATTTGTCTCATACGGCCCATTATGCCCTTAATCTGGGTACCGTTCTGTAATCTTGACACGGTTACGGCCGTTGTTATACTTTGGACAGGTTTGGAATGATTCGTAATTTGTAATTGAGTAACTGAGTAATTAAGTAATTACCTAATTACTTAATTACCAACTACCCAATTACCTATAAACAGGAGACACAAATGACAACACCAGCAGAAATTTTTGCCAATATGCCTGATAAATTAGATGTGTCCAAAGCAGGAGACATTAACCTGGCCGTCGTATTCAGCCTGACCGGCGACAATGGCGGCGACTGGACGGTGAAAGTGGCCGACGGCAAAGCCTCCGTAGACGATGGCGCGGCTGAAGGTGCTAACGCCACCGTCAAGATGGACGCCGGAGATTATGCGGACATGATGAGCGGTAAGCTCAATCCGATGATGGCTTTTATGTCCGGCAAGGTCAAAGTAGACGGCGACCTGAACAGCGTGATGAAGTTACAATCCCTCTTTGGGATGTAATTTTTGGGGAGATTGGAGATTGGCAAAATCTTCAATCTCCAATCTCTAATCCCCCTCCACTGCAATATCCGCATACTCCCGGCGTTCGGCCGTTTCCAGTTCCACCCCCAACAGCGATAAAATTTCCGTCATCAAATTGGCCTTGCGTTCCGCATCGGTGCGGGACCAGGTGCGGGATTTGATTTCCAGGAAGTAACCCGGCAGTTCCGGCTCCAGTACCTTGTCCAGGTTGACGGCAAAGTCTGTGTCCTGATAGAGAATGTGCCAGCGCAGCCGGTCTTTGACCACCTCTCTTTCGCTGGCGGGGGCAAAGTATTCCCGGTAGAAGCGCAAACTGCGGTCTGCATCGGCAAAGAAGCGGGTGCGGGAAAGCATGACAGCGTTGGGAAATTCCTGCCGCGTGCCTTCGCCAATCAGGGTGAGGCGGCTGCGTGTCTGGTAAGGATTGCCTGCTTCGTCAATAAACTCGTCTTCCCGGTAGCGCAGGCGGGCAGCGTCCGGGTCAGCACCCTCGAACAGGAAGTAGTTGTCGTACTGTTTGTAATGGGCCTGTTTGGTGATCTGGCATTGATCACTGGCGATGAAGTCGAGGACGGCCGTTTTATCTGTCAGCGGTACTTTGACCTGCACTTCAAAACTTTCCTGCCGCTGCACCCCGGCCAAAAAGACCAATTTGTTGTAAACGCTGGATTCCCGCTCCATGACAAAGGCGTCAATTTCGGCAGCTGTTTGGGCGGCGGCGGCAATGGCGGCTGCTTCGTCCAGGGTGAGGAGCTGCCGGTCGCGCATCAGCCAACGGCCGTTCACCATCACGTGGGCTACGTCCGTACTCTTCGCCGAGTAAATCAGGACGGAGTAAACGGCGTCCGGGTTGTTGTGGAACTGGGGCTGGTTGTGTACCCCGCTCAAATCCACAATCGCCAAATCGGCCCGCTTACCTGCCTCCAGGCTACCCGTCAAATGCTCCATGTGCAGCGCCCGCGCCCCGCCAATCGTGGCCGCTGCCAACGCCTGCCGCGCCGGGAGAACGGTGGGATCGTTGCTTTTGGTTTTTGCCAGCAGTGCCGCCAGCCGCACCTCCTCAAACATATCCAGATCGTTGTTACTGGCCGGGCCGTCTGTGCCCACGCCAACTTTCAAGCCGATGTCCAGCATCTCGCCAATAGGAGCAATACCGCTGGCCAGTTTTAGATTGCTGGTGGGGCAGTGGGCTACACCAGCGCCGGCTTCCTTCAGGGCAAACATTTCACTGCGTTCCAAATGGACGCAGTGAGCGGCCAGTAGCTTGGTTTCCAGAATCCCGTGACTGCCCACCCAGGAAACGACGTCCATGTGATGTAGTTGGCGGCAGTTGTCTGCTTCCAGGCGGGTTTCGCTGATGTGGGTGTGGATGGGTACGTCGTAGGCGCGGGCCAAATCGGCGCAGGCGCGATCCATTTCCGGGGTGCCGGTGTACCAGGCGTGGGGGGCGACGGCCGGCTGGATGAGGGGATGGCCGTTCCAGCCTTCGATGAAGCGGCGGCAGCGCACCAGAGCGTCCTCATACGTCTCGGCATCCGGCGCAGGGAAGACGAGGACGGTTTGGCCTAACAAAGCGCGCATCCCGATGACGGCCGTTTCCTCCGCAATTGCCTCTTCAAAATAATACATATCGGCAAAGGCCGTGATGCCGGAGCGAATCATCTCGGCGCAGGCCAGCCGCGCCCCCAGTTTGACAAATTCCGGGGTGACAAACTCCCGCTCCAGAGGCATCAGGTAGCCCAGCCACACGTCCAGGCGCAAATCATCGTTCAGACCGCGAAAGAGGGTCATGGGAACGTGGGTGTGGGCGTTTACCAGGCCGGGGATGATGACTTGGTTGGCGCAGTCTACTGTTTCTTTGGCTTCATATAGATTGGCAATCTCTTGGGTTGGGCCAACGGCAATGATGGCGTCATTTTTGATGACAATAGCACCGTCGGTAAAAATATCGTAGTTTTCATTCAGGGTGACGACTGTGCCGCCGGTCAGGATGGTGTCAGCTTGTTTGGGCATTGGGAACCTCCGCAGTGTGATTTTATGGCTGTTTGCCGGGGATTTAAGTTTCAAGGTTGCGTGGCTGTTACGGCCGTAGCCGCCATTATACCGGATTCTTGATATAATCGTATTTCATGTCGTGGCAAAACCATGATTATAAAGAGGCTGGACGCTAATTAACGCGGATGACGCTGATTTTTGTCTTATCTGCGTTCATCTGTGTTAATCAGCGTCCTAAAAAATCAATACATACAGCGTACATTGAGGTGTTCCCAATGAGAATGGTTGACATAATTATCAAGAAGCGAGACGGCCGTGCCCTCTCAGCCGCCGAGATTGACTGGTTTGTGGCCGAATATACCGCCGGAAACATCCCCGATTACCAGGCGGCAGCCCTGATGATGGCGATCTATCTGCAAGGGATGAACCGGCAGGAAACGGTGGAGATGACCCTGGCGATGGCCCGCTCCGGCGAGATGCTGGATTTGCACGACGTAGTACCCTTTGTGGTAGACAAACATTCTTCCGGCGGCGTGGGAGACAAGACGACGCTGGCCGTGCAGCCGGCCGTGGCCGCCTGCGGCGTGCCGGTAGGCAAGATGAGCGGGCGCGGTCTCGGTTCCAGTGGCGGTACGCTGGACAAAATGGAATCGTTCCCCGGCTGGTCCAGCGCCCTGACGTTGGCTCAATACAAGCGGCAGTTGGCAGAAATCGGTGTGGTTCTGGCCGGGCAGACGGGCGATCTGGCTCCGGCGGACGGCAAGCTGTACGCCCTGCGGGACGTGACAGGGACGGTCTCCACGATGCCCCTGATTGCCGCTTCCATTATGTCCAAAAAGCTGGCGACGGGGGCGGACGCCATTTTGCTGGACGTGAAGATGGGCAGCGGCGCGTTCATGCACACGGTAGAGGATGCCCGACAGTTGGCCCGCATCATGGTGGATATTGGTAACGACGCCGGCCGGAAAACAGTGGCGCTTATCTCGGATATGAATCAGCCGTTGGGTCACGCCATTGGCAACGCTCTGGAAGTAAAAGAGGCGCTGGAGACGCTGCGCGGCGGCGGGCCGCCTGATTTTGTAGAGCATTGCCTGACGACGGCGGGCCACATGCTGCTCCTGGCGGGGAAGGCGGGGGATTTGGCTGAAGCGAAGGGGATGGTTACGGCCGTATTTCAAAACGGTGCCGCGCTGCAAAAATTCCGCCAACTGGTAGAAGCTCAGGGGGGCGACCCAGCTCCGGTAGATAATCCCGATCTGCTGCTCCAGGCCGCTTACGTGGAACCGATTCTGGCCCCTCGTGACGGCGTGATTGCGGCTATGGACACGGGGAAAATCGGTTGGGCTTGTGTACATCTGGGTGGCGGCCGTCTGGTAAAAACGGATGAGATCGATCACGCCGTTGGCTTTGTCTTCCCGGCCAAAGTAGGTGACTGGTACGTGGCCGGCGACATTCTTGGCTATATCCATGCCAATGACCCGGACAAACTGACCCGATCCCGCCAGGAGTTGTTGGATGCACTCATGTGGACGGAGGAACCGGCGGAACCACTGCCACATTTTTATGGAGTAGTTGAGTAACTGGATAGTTGCCGGATTAGGTCGAGAATATGGCTAAGATATATTAGGGTATGCGCTTTTTGAATCTCCAGAACTTAATTCAGAGAAATGGAAAGGTTATTTTAAGAAGGCATTCACAGAAATTGAGCGAAGCTACATCTAGTTACTCGATTTGATTACTTGCGGAGAAATAAATGATTGCATTAGGCATTGACATAGGCGGCAGCGGTATTAAAGGAGCGCTGGTGGATACGGAGAAGGGGGAGATGGTGAGTGAGCGTATCCGCATCCCCACGCCGCAGCCGGCCACGCCGGAAGCCGTTATTGGAGTGATGGGGGAGATTGTGGCCGCGTTTAAGTATAAAGGGCCGATTGGCGTGGGGATTCCCGGCATTGTTATTCATGGGACGGTGTTGAGTGCGGCCAATATTGATGACGGCTGGCTTGATTTTCCCGGCCAGGAGGCGATGGTAGCGGCAACGGGCTGCCCGGTAACGCTGCTAAATGATGCGGACGTGGCGGCCGTGGCGGAAATGCACTTTGGCGCAGGGCGCAGCCGGCCAGGCGTGACGATGATGTTTACCTTGGGGACGGGGATTGGCAGCGCGATGTTTGTAGACGGCCGTTTGGTTCCCAATCTGGAATTAGGCCACCTTTACCTGCCCGGTATGGCGATTGATGCCGAAGATTACACCTCAGATCGGATGCGCAAAGCAGAGGAGTTAAGCTGGAAGAAGTGGGGCCGGCGGCTGAATCGTTATTTCCATCACGTTGAATTCCTTTTTTCGCCGGATTTGATCATTATTGGCGGGGGCGTGAGCAAGAAGTACGAGAAGTTTTTGCCTTATATCGAGACGCGAGCGGCCGTTGTGCCAGCGCTGCTGCGTAATGAAGCAGGCATTATCGGTGCGGCTGCAATAGCGACGCCATAAAAATCAAACTGGCGCAACAGCCTCGACACTGCTGCCTGTTTTTACAGATTTGGCGTCATATAATGTTTCTGGCGCGATGTCTGCTCCATTTGGCCAGGCAATTGTCCAACCATCCAGGAAAAAAGATTGGAAAGTTGCTTTGTCTTGCAACGGCTCAAAAACGGGGCCTTCAAGCCAGGGGGAAAAATCTATCAACTTTATCAGGCCGTTATCGAACGCTACTTCAATCACATAATCATAGCGATATTCTGCCCGTACTACGGTGGGTAAATAGCAGTCTGTTTCAGTCACGTTTTCATGCATCACGCATCACGCTTTTAAGTATTTGTTAAACCAGCGGGTCATATGTTCCAGGCGTTGGATGCGGCGGTCGGTACGGCCGTTACGCGACAGCCCATGCGATTCATCCGGGAACAGCACCATTTCCGTATCTATCCCCTGCTTGCGTAAAGCGACAAACACCTGTTCCCCCTGCTCCCGGTCACAGCGGTAATCTTTCTCGCTGTGGATGATCAAGGTGGGGGTGCGGGCGTTGCCGATCAGGCTGATAGGGGATTGCTGCCAATATCCTTCGAGATCATTCCAGGGCTGCGTATCCGTGCCAACGAGCATTTGCAGCGTCCAGTTCATATCGCTGGAACCGTAGAAGCTGATCAGGTTGCTGACGAGACGTTGGGCCACGGCCGCTTTGAAGCGGTTGGTTTTGCCGATGATGAGCGCCGTCATGTAGCCGCCATAACTGCCGCCGGTGACGCCCATGCGTTTTGGATCAATGTATGGCTGCTGGGCCATATAGTCGGCCCAGACCATCAGGTCGGCGTAATCCACCGTGCCCCACTGGTTGGCAATGGCCCCGGCAAACTCCTCGCCGTACCCCTGGCTGCCGCGCGGGTTGGTAAAGTAGACGACGTACCCCTGGGCGGCCAGATAATGAAATTCGTGCATGAAGCCCTGCCCGTACTGAGCGTAAGGGCCGCCGTGAATTTCCAGGATGGAAGGGTATTTTTGTGCGGGGTCAAAATCGGGCGGTCTGAGAATCCAGCCCTGCAAATCGTTGCCGTCCGCCCCCGGGAACCAGAGTTCTTCAATCCGGCCCCGTTCTTTTTCTGCCAGCCAATCTTCGTTGAACCGGGTGAGGGCGTGATTTGTGCCGTCATCTATTTGGCGGACGTAGAGTTGGGCGATGGTTTCTGCGTCGCCCCAGAGGTAGGCCAGCCGGGTTTGGTCGGCGCTAAAGTGGAAGCTGCGTACTGCGCCGGGAGCGTCAATAACGGCCCGGACGCTGCCGTCGGCCGTGTCAAAGGCAAGGAGAGACTGACGGCCGTGTCGGGAGGCGATGACGTAGAGGGTACGGCCGTCTGCCGACCAGGTTGGTGAGGGAAGCGGCGTCCCGCTGGGGGTGTCGCTCAAGGTATAATCTCCGATGGTCAGGTCGTACGCGGCAGACAGGTTACGGGCCGCGCCGCCGGCTGTGGGGGTGACGAAAAGGCTGGCGTTCTGATACCAGTCGCCGCGCCGCGCCGCACCCAAAAAGGCAATCTGACGGCCGTCCGGCGCAAAAGACGGGTTATACTTGCGGGCGTTGTGGTCTGTCGCCACTTTCTCCATCTCGCCCCCTGCGGCCGGGATGAGGTACAGATCAATGGCGTCCGGGTGTAAATCCGGGTCTGGGTGTCGGTTGGAGAGGCAGAGAATGGTACGGCCGTCCGGCGACCAGCGCGGTTCTGTTTCGTGGCAGTCGCCATCGGTAAGCTGCGTTCCCGCGCCGGTCTCGGCGTCAAACGTCCAGATATGCCATTTTTCCTGGGGCAGGTAGCCCGCGCCGTCAAATTTGTAGTTTAGCGTGGTGATATGGCGGGCGACAATGCCCAGTTCTTTTTTCTGCTCGTCTTCTTCCCGCTCGATGGCCTCCGGGTCTTTTTTGCGGAATTGGGCGACCAGGGTACGGCCGTCGGGCGACCAGGCAAAATGGGCAAATTCTCCTTTTACGTCGGTCAGAAGCCGGGCTTCGCCGCCGTCCGCGGGGATGAGGTAAATCTGGGCCTGTTTTTCCTCTTTGCGGTTGGAGAGGAAGGCAATGGTACGGCCGTCGGGTGACCAGCAGGGGTGGCTGTCGGTTTGATCGCCGTAAGTGAATTGGCGGGGCGGGGTACGGCCGTCAGCAGCAGCCAGCCACAGATTGGCGTGTTTCTTTTCCGTCTTCCGGTCTATACGGCTGAGGCTGAAGATGACGTGACGGCCGTCCGGCGAGATTTGGGGATCGGCCGCCAGTTGTAAATTGTAGAGGTCTGCGGCGGTGAACGGCCGTTTTTCTGCTGTACTCATTAAATACCTCCGGGGTATGTTGTTTTCCTTTATAATAGCATACGTAGCGCGTATTGCGTATTGCGTAACGGTCAATCAATACGCAATACGGAATACGCAATACGCAATACGGGGGAAATTATGATTACGAGACGGTTTTTTTTGCAGGCGGCGGGGAGAATGTTGGTTGGTTTGCCGGTTTTCGATTGGGTAGACAAGCCTAATCAAGAATCAAACGTGTCCTTTGGAATCTGGCGCGAGCTGCCCAGAATAATATTAAATCAGCAACTGCGAGTGCGGTGACGAACAATAAAACAGTATGAGAAAGACCAAACGAGCCAAAGTAATTAACGAGTTTGGCTTTTTGTCCCGCTGACATCATTTGCCCAAGAAAAACCAGCAAAAAAACAGGAGCCATCCCTAACAAACTCAAGATTTGTTGGGCTTGTCTTACCGTGGCTGAACGCAAAGAAATAATAACGCCTGTTTGCGCTGACAGTAACGCGCCCAAAAATCCAAGAACGATGCTCCCCAATAATACTGGCAGATTGTAAAACAGGAAACTTCCTTGACTATACTGCAAGTTAACAGAAATCAAGGAAAATAATAGTATGAGCAAAGCGAGCAACCATCCAAAAATTGAAGTTGCCAGAATTTTTCCTAACAAAATAGCGCTATCAGGAAGCCGGGATGCCAGAAGCGTTTCCAGAGTATGGCGTTCCCGCTCTCCGGCAAAGGAATCGGCAACAATGGATGTTACCATTAAAAAGGGAACCCATGTGGAAAAAAAGATAACAACCGGCGACGATACCCAACCGGCGCCGAACTGGGTTGGAAAAAACAAACTGAAAAAAGCAAGAATAATGAGCAGGGAAGCAATGTCGCGGAGACTGCTTTTTTGCCGGTATATTTCCCGCCACTCTTTCCACATAACTGTTTGAATGTCAAACGCCAAAATCACTCCTCCATCAATTGCAGGAAAACTTTCTCAAGGTTATTCTCGGTATTTAGCAGTTCGTGAACCTGGACGCCGTTACCGGCTAATTGATTGACAAGGGAAACAATATCCCCGGATTCGTTGAGCGTTATTTTTAACCGGTTGTTTCTTGCTCTGACAGACAATACACCAGGCATTTCTTCCAGGGCTGTCAGCGCTTTTTTGTTAAAGTTTTGGCCGACGATTTCTATCTGTCGGGTCTTTTGTCGAAGCAGATCGTCTGGCGTGCCTGCGGCAACAAGATGGCCGGCGCGTAAAATGCCAACAAGGTCGCATATATCCTGCGCTTCGCGCAAATTATGTGTCGTTAGAAATATGGAGATGTTTTCGCGTCTGGACAGAGTAACAAGCTGGTGGCGAAAGTCGGCCGCAGCCAAAGGGTCCATCCCGGCGGTAGGCTCGTCCAGAAAAACGAGACGGGGTTGGTGAAGCAGGGCGCGGGCAATAGCTAATTTTTGTTTCATGCCGCGACTCCACACGCGAACAATCTCTTTTCGGCGCGGCCATAAGTCGAATTGTGACAACAACTCCTTGATCCGTTTGCGCCGCCGCGCCGCATCCATACGATAGATACGGCCGTAAAACTCCAGATTTTCTTCAGCGCTCAATCTTTCGTAAAGACCTGTATGTTCCAACAGCGTCCCCGCGCAGGCACGAACCTGATCGGCTTGTGTTTGCGTATCAAAACCTGACACGATTATACGGCCGCTTGCCGGTTTCAATAGCCCCAGAAGTAAGTGAATAGTGGTTGTTTTACCTGCGCCGTTGGGTCCCAGAAAGCCAAATATGGAACCGCCGGGCACAGTAAATGTCAGATTATCTATAGCTTTCGTCTGCCCATAGTAATACGAGAGATTACTGACCTGGATTACAGGAAGATTTACCACTTTGCTTGCCTGTTCTAAACAGATGGTATATTGGAATTTGGGGATGATTTTTATTTGGGCCAAAAGCCATAGCACGGTAAACCGCAAGCGGCTGGTGGCTGGTACAAACCACCAGCTACCAACCACCAGCCACCAGCTACCAGCTACCAGCTACCAGCCATAATTGCGCAAACAACACAAATGTTACCGGATAATTCTATACCGGTAAATCAGATGGCGCTACCTCTGGAAAATCTGCTAAAAAACACACAAGCATTGTATCCTCCTTTTTCTATAGAGTACAATAAGCGCTGGATCGCTGTCAATGTTATTGGGAAAATGTCAGCAACCCCAATTCTGGGATCAGCCGCAGGGGCGGGATGGGCGGACCAATGCCTTGTCCTGGCAGAACGGCGTTGTCTCCCGCCCATCTTGCCTCAAACCCGGCCGCGTGGGGGCGAGATGGCGCGGAATAAGGTTGTTTTATTTGCCCAAGGCTGCGCCGCACCATCCCGCCCCTACCATAAATTGTAAAGAAGAATCGTTCTGAAATGAACCATGTCGGAATACGCAATACGAGGGAAATTATGATTACGAGACGGGGTTTTTTGCAGGCGGCGGGGGCGGCGCTGGCCGGGTTGCTGGCAGGGTGTAAGAGGGAGGCGGAGACGGCCGTATCCAGGGAGCGGGTTCTTATCATCGGGGCGGGGATGGCCGGGCTGGCGGCGGGGCAGACGCTGCGGCAGGCAGGGTACGCGGTGACGCTGCTGGAAGCCCGTGACCGGATCGGCGGGCGGGTGTGGACAGATCGCGCCTGGCCGGACATCCCCCTGGATATGGGTGCGTCCTGGATTCATGGCGTGGACGGTAATCCGATTACAGCATTGGCGGAACAGTTTGGCGCGGAAACGAAGGCGACAAATTATGACAGCGTGGCGGTGTTTGACGAAAACGGCCGTCGCCTGAGCGGCCGTGAATTGACAGAACTGGATAAATACGCGGAGGAACTGTATGATCTTTTTGAGCGGGCGCGCGCAGAACTGGATGGAGACGTTTCTTTGCAAACTGTCATAGACCGGGCCGTTGCCGCCGAATCCTTGAGCCAGGAGGAAATTTTGCGTCTCAACTACGTCGTCAACAGCTACATTGAGCAGGAGTACGCGGCCGACAGCGCGGAGTTATCTCTGTTTGAATTTGATCAGGATGAGGCGTTTCCGGGAGAAGATGTATTGTTTCCCGGCGGGTATGACCAGATTGTGAACGGGTTGGCGCAGGGGTTGGATGCACGTCTTTTGCACGTGGTGGAGCGGGTGGCGTATGGGGATGGGGATACGGCCGTGCGCGTCCAGACCAATCAGGGAGAATTTACGGCTGACCGGGCCATCGTCACCGTTCCGTTGGGTGTGCTGCAAAAGGGGCGCATCCAGTTTGACCCGACGTTACCGGCACAGAAAACGGCAGCAATTAACAGTTTGGGGATGGGGCTGCTGCACAAGACGTACCTGCGTTTCCCGGAACCGTTCTGGGACAAGCGCAAACATTTTGTGGATCGCATCCCGGAGATAAAAGGGGTGTGGAGCGTGTTTATGAATATCTACCGGTATACAAAACAGCCGGTTTTGCTGGGGTTTAATGCGGGGAGTTACGGCCGTCACCTGGAAACGTTGGCGGATGGGGAGATTGTAGCTGGGATGATGGCGGCGCTGCGGGGAATGTACGGCCGCAGCATCCCCGACCCGGAAGCGTGGCGCATCAGCCGGTGGGGGCTTGATCCGTACAGCTACGGTGCTTATTCTTTCATTCCTGTGGGGGCAACGGGGGAGGCGCATGATTGGCTGGCGGAAGCGGTGAACGGCCGTCTCTTCTTCGCCGGAGAAGCTACCCATAGCGCTTACCCGTCTACCGTACACGGCGCATTTCTCTCCGGCCAACGCGCCGCAACCCAGATCACCACTTTAATTAAATGATGGGTAAAAATAATTTTAGGATTTATCTTTTAATCGGCTAAGCAATTCTTCCAGTTGTTCCGTTTGTAAAATAGACATGATAATTCCTCTTGTAGGGTGATTTGGCAAATCGCCTTACAACAGTCAACTTCCTCAAGCAATTTTGGCTTTGCGCCAGGGCCATTCGCCCACCGTCAGGTTACGCTGTTGGAAGAAATAAACAGCCAATCCGTAAGCAAGCAGAGCAACGACCAGGAGAACCAGCATGTTGCCGGGCTGCTGTCCATTCACCAAAGCGTCCGCAGTAGCGTCATAGTAGTAGAACAAGAAAAGTATTTGCGCCTTCTCCAGGGAAGAAATCATCCCCGCCAGATTGCTGCCAAAGTAACCGGTGACGACGATAACGGCCGCAATCATGGCGGCAATGCGCCGGGTGGGGCAGAATGCACCGAGAAAAAGGCTAATCATGCCCACGGCCGTTACCAACGGCCAGGCTGCCAGCAAACTCGAGAAGATGTCGAGGGGTGTTACGGCCGTTTCCACCTGGCTTTCAATGGCCATAAACGTGAGAGCCGAAGCGACTCCGACAAGCAATAAAATCAGGAACAAGGCAATACCTGTAGCAATCGCCTTGACCGTGGCAATTTGCCAGCGGGGAATGGGCAAGGCAACGATAAGTTCCAAACGGCCGTTTTCCTCTTCGCCCGCCAGCGTATTAACGCCAGTCATCACGGCATAAATACACAGAAGAATGGACACAATATTAGTCACCGTAGAAGCCACATACCCTTCAAACGAGGCCATCGTCATACCCATTGCCTGATAAATGGGCAGTTCCATCAGTGACTGAAAACTCTTCATTTCTTCGGCAAACGCCGGGTATATGCCTAAATAGACAACGGGGAAAAAGGAAAGCCCCAAGCCCCAGCCAATAATCGCACTGCGCCGCGAGCGCATCTCTTGTTGTAATAACCTAAGCATGATTGCCTCCATTGCCCTTGCCGTAGTAGGCCAGGAATACTTCTTCCAGAGAGACAGTTTCGGTTTCAATGTCGGTGACGTGGTAGGTGACGGCCGTAGCCAAAACCTCGTTCAGATTTTCCCGGATTTCCAGCAAAACAGTCTGCCCGTCCCGCTCAATCTCCCTCACGCCAGCCTGGTTGAAAGCGTCGGCCGGCGGTGGCGTGACAAAAGCGAGACGCAGCCGCTTGAACTGCCGAGAGATCAAATCTTCAATCCGCTCGGTGGCAACCAGCCGCCCTTCCCGGATGATGCCCACCCGGTCACAAACCGCCTGCACTTCCGGCAAATTATGGGAGGAGAAGAATACGGTCGTCCCCTCCTCGCGGGCTGCGCGTATCATGTCCAGCACTGTTTGCTGCACCAGAGGATCAAGGCCGCTGGTCGGTTCGTCTAAAATCAGCAGGGCCGGTTTGTTCATAAAAGCAATCACAACACCTACTTTTTGTTTGTTGCCGCGAGAGTATTCCCGGATTTTGCGACTGGTATTCAGGTCGAGCCGTTCGGCCAGAGCTTGCCAGTACGTATCGTCAGCGCCACTTCCCTGCAAGGAATGGTACATGCGGAAGAACTGGCTGGCTTTCATATTGTCGTACAAGCTCAACTCACCGGGCAGGTAGCCCACTTTGGCCCGCGCCCGGACGCCTTCCTTTTGGCAGTCCAGCCCCAGCATCCGGGCGCTGCCGGCCGTAGGGCGAATAATGTCCAGTAAGACACGCTCCGTCGTCGTTTTGCCGGCCCCATTAGGCCCCAGAAAGCCGAAAATCTCCCCTTTTTCCACGCGCAAATCTACGTCTATGATGCCCCGGTGACGGCCGTAATAAACCGTCAACCCCTGCGTTTCAATCGCGTATGCGACCATAAACAACTCCTTTTCCCAACTTGCAAGCAGTACGTGTATGCACCTTGATTATAGCTAATATAATGGGAAAAAGATACGGCATCAGGTATGAAAAAAAGCAAAAAAAGCAGGGGATGGTTGACAGCGAGAAACGTGTGTGCCATAATGCCTCTATCATTTCTTCTATTTGATTGGCAGTGTAACAACTGCGCCGCTATCTTATACAAAGAGGAGGTGGTGCTTATGGATAGTTATTTAAGTAACCGCACCGTGGCGCCATCTCCTCAAACAAGTTGATGTGCGTCACGGTGCAAGCAAAAGTCCTACCGCAAGGTGGGGCTTTTGTTTTTTATGGAGACACGCTCCTGCTTGACTCTCCCCCTACTGGACAGTTTATAATTAGCACAAATGTTCACGGTTGGTTTGGTGTATGTAGGACGATTTGTCAAATTGTCTTACAGTTTTGCAAAGCTGTGCGGAGTAATAGCCATGAAAAAGATCGATTACAGAAAGGAAGGGAAACATTTGTACCGGCCATCTACCAAAAAAGTGGGGATCGTGGACGTGCCGACCATGAACTTCCTTATGATTGACGGCGCTGGCGATCCGAACAATTCGCCGGATTTTCAGGATGCGGTCAACGCTTTATTCAGCCTGTCCTACACCTTGAAATTTATGATAAAGAAAGGAGAACAGGCCGTAGATTATGGTGTGCTGCCTCTGGAAGGATTGTGGTGGGCTGAGGATATGAGCCAATTCAACGTCAATGACAAATCAAATTGGCTGTGGACGCTGATGATTATGCAGCCTGATTTTATAACGGCCGAATTAGTGGCTGAAGCAGCGGCGCAAGTGGCAAAGAAAAAAGACCTCCCCGCTTTACCCAACATTCGCCTGGAAAGATACGCGGAAGGGCAGGCGGCGCAAATCATGCACATCGGCCCCTTTTCTGAAGAAGGGCCGACCATTGAGAAGTTGCACGCCTTCATTATCGAAAACGGGTATGAGCTATCGGGCAAACATCACGAAATCTATCTCAGCGACACCCGTCGCGCCGCGCCAAAGAACTGGAAAACGGTAATTCGACAGCCGTGCAAATAATAAATGTTTAAGATTGGTGTTTTTTCCAGGCTTAGTCGGATTCCGGTGAAGACGCTGCGTTACTACCACCGGATTGGTTTGCTGGAACCAGCTCGCATTGACAGTTTTACAGGGTACCGGTATTACACGGCCGTACAACTCGCCCGCCTCAATCACATTCTGGCTCTTAAAGACCTGGGCTTCTCGCTGGAGCAAATCGGGCAAATGCTGGACGATGACCTGTCGCCGGGGCAGATTCGCGGGCTGCTGCGGCTGAAGCAGGCCGAAATCGCGCGGCAAATCGAGGCGGATCAGGCGCGGTTGGCACGGCTGGAATCCCGGCTAACGCAAATTGAAAAGGAGGCTAAAATACCCAAGTATGAAGTTGTCATTAAACAAGTAGACAAGATGCAAATCGCCGGTTTGCGCGACATTGTAGCCAATTATCAAAGCGTGGGACCTCTGTATGAGGAGTTGTTCGCCGCGCTGGGGCGGCATGGCATATCGCCGATTGGTCCGGCCATGGCCATCTATTACGATGATGAGTATAAGGAAAGCGACGTGGACGTGGAAGCGGCCGTGCCTATGGCCGGTGGCGCGCTGCCTGGAGGGCGTGTCGTCATCCGCAAACTGCCTGGTGAGGAAATGGCCTCGTTGGTGCGGCAAGGCCCTTACGATGATTTCACCCCGGCCTACCAGGCGCTCCTGGGCTGGATTGAGGCAAACGGCTGCCGCATCGTCGGCCCCAACCGGGAATTGTATTTGAGCAGCCCCGGTGGTGGGGTTGATCCGGCCGAGTACGTGACGGAGCTACAATTTCCAGTGATGAAGGTATAAAGCATAGAAACACGGATGAAACGGATTGAACAGGTTTTCACGGCTAAAAGTCTGTGTGAATCTGCTCTATCTGGGGAATCCGTGTATCTATTCCACCAGATACGATGGGTTTTCTATCTGTTGTCAATCGTGAGCGGCAGCCAGAAACGGCCGTCTGCCACCACAGCCCCATTTTCATCTACGGCCGTTAGCGCCCCGCCACCCACTGGATAAAAACCCACACCCACCCGGTACTCTCCTGCAGACAAGCCGCTCAAATCGAACGTCACCTTGTCCGCCACAATCTCCCCGGCCACCCATTGGCTGGTGGGATACGTACCGTTTTGCGGCCGGTTGTCATCCTGAAGGGCGGGCTGGGGGCCTACGGCCGTATCCACCAAATGGACAAAGCGCATGTAGTCGTCACGGCCGTCAGCCAACGCCCGCCAATACAACGTTACGTCCAGTTGATCGCCTGACCGTTCCCTTTCGTACCCTTCAAGCTGGATGACGTCGCCGAATACGGCCGTGACCGGTTCAATCCCCTCTGGCGCGGTAAAAACTGGCTCCGTTGGCCGGAATATCAGGCCGTCTGCCCCTGGAACCAGTTCCCCCAGGCGGCGCAGGAGTAAAGTCGTGTTCGGCTCGCGTGCGTCGTACAACGCCGCCAGCAAAATATAGGGGAATTTATGCTCCTCCGGCGGTAGTTCGACAGCCAGCCAGTCGTTCACCCATTCCCCGGCCGGCCACAAACTGCTGGGCAGGAAGCCGTACCCCGTCTGCGCGTCCATCAGGCGTAAAAACTGCCCGTTGGCGTCCGTCAGGCGCAGCCCGACATTGTAATCGGGGCTGAGAGGCGTTGGCGTCAGCCAGGCCAACTGCACGTCCAACACGTCAGTCGCTCGCTGGACAACCTGAATAGCCTGAGCGTCGAGACTGACAACTGAAAACTGAACACTGGAAACTGAATTGGTTATGCGGATGGGGCGGAGGAAGATGTCGCCTCTGGTTTGGCCGGAGGGGGTGAGCGGGGTCGCGCCGTTGACCTGGAGACGGGGGACGTAGAGACCGGCCGGAGCGTTGGTCGGGATGGGCAGTTGGATGACGGTTTGTGCGTTTTGGATGACGGCCGTGCCCTCCGCAATTGGCGGCGGCGCGGGCAGGCCGGAAAGGGGAATCCAGTTGACCGCCGGGCTGTACAAGGCGGCCGTCACTTCTGCCGCTGCCGGATTTTGCCAGTTCAGGCGTAGTTCCACCGTCTCACCCGCCGCCGCGCTGTCCGGGGTGATGGTATAGCTGGACAAAACGAGGCTGTTGTCATAGGGCACGCCGCCCACGTCGTGGTGCAGGTAG
>JALUPA010000064.1 GCA_027054335.1 Ardenticatenaceae bacterium | reverse complement strand
ATTGGGCAGCGTACCGGACACGCGACGGCCGTAAACCGGATTATTCTCCAGCGCCGTGTAGGGGAATGTGTAGGCATGGTAGGTAAACGTGTGCCGAATCGCGCCGGGCCGGCGACGGCCGTACCCTTTGTAGCCGCACAACATACTGTTAAATTCCAGCGAAGTGGAAACGAGCAAGGCCAGGTTGAGAGTGTTCAGTTTGCAGTGTTCAGTATTCAGTAACCGCTCACTGAAAACTGAACACTGATCACTGAACACTGAAACGGCCGTGTCCAGATATAACAATTGCCGTGAGGAGAACAAATCCAGATAGCTGTTCACCCGCCGCTCCTTCAGGCTTTTGGATTTGGAGCCGGGGGCCAGGGCAAAGTCGTTTGGGTCAAAGGAAAGCTGGCCGCGCCGGGCGTTCGCTTCATCCAGGCGGGCCGCATCCTCCGGGCGCAGGGCGGCGAAGAAGAGACTGTGTTCCGGGCAGTGGCCGGTCAGGGCGATGGGAGCGTAACGTTGGTAGAACGGGTCGGCCAACGGTTCGCGGTAAGGCTGGCCGCAGTCGGGACAGGTTTTGTGGGCGCGGAGGCGTAACGGCCGTTTTTCCCCCGGCAGCGCCCGGCTGACCACCTGCGCATCCCGCCAAATGTCGTGTGTCTCCCGGCAGATGTACGTTACCGAGCCGTCATTATTGTGCCGCAGCGTGAATGAATCTACAAAAAGTGACTCGCCGCAGTCACACTGGCGGCGCAGGGCGTAAAGCATGTACCACATCTCCGCCTCCTGCTGGCAAATGGGGCAGCTTGTGCGGAAAAACGGGGCCAGCCGCTCCCGCAGCGCCCGGTACAATTCACCAAATGCCGCCGTCAATTGCGCCAGCGGCAGCTCAGTCAGCGAAGCCCGCGCCTGCAAAATGGGGATAGGGTCAATGTCCGCGCCAATGACGTTGGCCCCCAGGCGGATTGCTTCGTGCAGCGTCGTGCCGCCCCCCATCATCGGGTCCAGAATGATTTTGCCTGTCAAGCCACCCGGCGCGTAATAGTCGCGCAAAGCCGGGTCATCCGCCAGCGACTTGAGGATAAGGCGAAAGGTACTGCCGCAGCGCCGCGCCCACCATTTGTGCAAATAGGTATTGGGCCGGTACAAATGCTTGTTGTACGTCTCCAGCCGCGCCAGTTCGTCGGCAAACGCTTCGTCAAATTGGGCGTCAATGGGGTGTGTTTTCATAACATAGCCGCGGATTACGCGGATTATTTTTGGATTTAATCCTGTAAAATCCGCGAAATCTGCGGCTGGTTATATAGTTCTGACGAGATAAAGGGAGCCAGGGCGTAGGCCACAGCAATGGCAAACGTTTCCTGACGCATGACCAGACCATTGGTCAATGCGCCGACAGCACCGCCTTTTTGCTTGGTGTTGTGGTCGCCCAGCACGTCATCCATGACGTGGCCCAGTTCTGCGCCGTCCAGGACGCGCCGGGCAATCTGTTCTGGTAAGGGAATGCGGGCTGCGCCGCCGATTCCTTCACGGCCGTTCCCATCCACCACTACCACCCAGCCTTGCAGCGCCAGACCAAACGGTTCCGGATGGACGCCGCCTTCCAGCCCCACGCCAAAAGCGGCGTCCAGGGCGGCGCGGGCGGCCGTTGCCCGGTTACGCGCCCCGGCAATCGTCTCTGCATCTGTCATGGGCATATTGCTCACGCCGGACGGCACGGATACGGGCACAATTTCCGCTTCCGGCCAGATACACTGAAACATGGTGGCTACGGCCGTAACCTTTACAGGATTAGTAGAACCAACAGCAATTTTCATAATGAGAGATTGGAGATTGGCCGCAACCGGCTGGCAATCTC
>JALUPA010000063.1 GCA_027054335.1 Ardenticatenaceae bacterium | reverse complement strand
TCTCCAACCTGAGTTTGAATCTGGCTGTGGTCATCGAAGACCCTGACCTGCGCGAATCGCACGTGGCCCGCGTCAAAGTACCGGCAGCCCTGCCCCGGCTGGTGCCCCTCAACCCATTGGACCCCGATGAGCTGCTGCCGCCCAAAGTGCAAAAATTTGTCTGGATTGAGCAAGTCATTGCCGCCAACCTGCCCCGCCTCTTCCCCGGCATGGCTATCAAGGCCGCCTACCCCTTCCGCATCACCCGTAATACGGATATGGAAATCCAGGAAGAGGAAGCGGACGATTTGCTGCTGACGATGGAAGAAAATCTGCGGCAGCGCCATTTTGGCCGGGTGGTACGGTTGGAAATTGACGAATCTACCCCGGAAAATATCCGGCACATTTTAGAAGCTAACCTGGAAATTGGCGCGAATGACATTTATGCGGCCAATGGCCCCCTGGGATTGAGCAGCTTGTGGGAATTGCACAAGCTGGAACGGCCCGAACTGAAAGACCCCGGCTTCACTCCGGCTATCCCGACGGCGCTGCGCACGGAGGATATATTTAATACGCTGCGCCATATGGATACGTTGCTGCATCACCCGTTTGACAGTTTCTTGCCGGTGACCAATCTGCTGGAAACGGCCGCTGAAGACCCCAAGGTTATTGCTATCAAAATGACGCTTTACCGGGTCGGCCCCAATCCACCCATCGTGCGGGCGCTGATGCGGGCGCGGGAAAATGGCAAGCAAGTCGCCGTCCTGGTAGAACTGAAAGCCCGCTTTGACGAGGAAAGCAACATTGAATGGGCGCGCGCCCTGGAAAAGGTAGGCGTACACGTGGCTTACGGCCTGCTGGGGCTGAAAACCCATTGCAAGCTGATGCTCATTGTGCGCCGGGAACGCACCGGGCTGCGTCGCTACGTCCACGTGGCAACCGGCAATTATAACATGATCACCGCCCGCCTCTACACTGATCTGGGTATGATGACCACGGATGAAGAGATGGGCGCCGATGCTTCTGAAGTTTTCAATTTTCTGACCGGGTTTTCCAAACAGGAAGAATATCGTAAATTCCTGGTGGCTCCCGTTTCCCTGCGGCCCAAATTGATGGCATTTATTGAACGGGAAACAGCGCTGGGCAAGAAGGGGCGTATCATCATCAAGGCCAATCATCTGGTAGATGCCCGCACCATTCGCGCTTTGTACCGCGCGTCGCAAGCCGGGGTGAAAATAGATTTGATTATCCGGGGGATTTGCTGCCTGCGGCCCGGCATCAAGCAGGTGAGCGATAATATCACGGTGAAAAGTATTATCGGCCGTTTTCTGGAGCACACCCGCATCTACTATTTTCACAACAACGGCCAGCCGGACATTTACCTGGGCAGCGCGGATTTGATGCCGCGCAACATTGACCGGCGGGTGGAAGTTCTGGCGCCGGTAGAAAGCGATCAGTTACGTCAGGAAATCAAGGGAATTCTGAATGTGTACCTGCACGACACGGCCAAAAGTCACATTTTGCAGTCAGATGGCAACTACATTCCTCAGATAACGATGCTGGATGATACGGAAATGCCCTTCAATGCCCAACAATGGTTCCTGGACGGCCGTAACCCGGAAACGCTCTCCTTTGATTTATACGATCTCAAATGATACGTGATTCGTAAAAACGTAACTGGTACAGAGATTATTTGTATCAATAAGATTGCTGCACACTTTCTACCAACTTAATATTTGCTCTAAGCCATTCGTTAACTAGCTTCTGAACGTCAATGTCCCGTTCTTCCGTAATAGGCGGCGGCAGTTGGAAACTGCACCAACGGCTGCAAAGTCGGCCTGCGCCGACTGGAACCTAGACCGCGCAGGCGGTCTTGGCAAACGTAGCCACGATTTTAATCGCCCGGCAATATTACCGATTTAATTTCTGAAGATTCATGTAAATCGCCCTCTGGACAATTTGCAAAATTGTCCTACGATCTTCACTTATGCCGAAGCCCCCAACAACACGGCCGCAAACCAGATCATAAAGTCATACTTCATCAATTGGCTTAATTTTTCCAGTTGCGGCCCGGTGCGTTCCGGCGAAACGCGCAAAATGATGTAGATCAGCACGGGGAAGACGCCCAAAATGACGATGACAGCATAAATGGGCCGGTAAATTTGCAGGATGGAGGGGAGCAGCATCATCATCAAGGTCAGCGCACCCAAAATGTAAAAGATGATGCGCGCCCGACGCCGGCCCCACACGGTAGCCACTGTGCGGCAATGCCCGCGCAAATCGCCTTCATAATCCGCCAGGGTTTTCAGCACTTCCCGGCCCATGATGGTTACAAAAATAATGAGCGCCAGCCAGAGAGACGGCCGTACATTCCCCGCCGCCACGCCGCCAAAAATGGCGCTGACGGCCGATACGGTAGCAATGGTAGCATTTCCCATCAATACCGTACTTTTCAACTTCCAGGAATAGACGTAGAGGGCTACGGCCGTCACCAACGCCACCAGAAAAGCCGGCCAACTGATAAAAACGGCAATCAACAGCGCCAACCCGGTCAGGGCAAAAGAAAAAATCAGGGCAGCGCGGGGAGATATTTTGCCAGCGGGCAACGGCCGTTTCGGTTGATTGATCCGGTCAATTTCAATATCCAGATAATCATTCCAGGCATTGGCGGCCGCCGAAGCCAGAAACGTAGCAATGACGGCCAAAATAACGTTCAGCCATTCCCCCGTTCCGGCCACATATCCCCCCATCAACACAGCCAGCGCCCCCGCCAAAGACGTTGTCGGACGACTAATTTTGTACAAACCTTTTGCTCGGCTCATTTTTTCTCCCGTCTGTAATTGGGTAACTGCGTAATTGGGTAATTACTCAGTTACTCAGTTACTCAGTTACCCAATTACATTATTATTAACCCTCATCCGACAAAAAAGATACAATACAGGCCATGATTAGCAGCGTAAGCAACCCCAAAGTGAAATACGTCAGCCGCTTGCAAAATGACCGGCGCTTCCGCCGGCGAGAGCAGACATTCGTGGCCGAAGGCAGCCGCTGGGCGGCGGATGTGGCCGCGATGCAGGTGACGCCCCTCTCTGTTTTTGTCACCGAAGATTGGCGGAACACGGCCGTTCACGCCGATATTTTAGCCCAACTGGAAGCGTTGGCGCAACGGCCGTCGCTCCCCGTCACCCCTCAAGTCATGGCCGCCATGAGCGATACCACCACCCCGCCCGGTATTCTCCTGGCGCTGCCCATCCGGCCACGGCCGTTACCCCCGAAACCGTCTCTCCTGCTCATTCTGGATGGCATTGGCACGCCAGGCAACCTGGGAACGATGCTGCGCACAGCAGCCGCCGCCGGGGCAGACGCCGTCTTGCTGGCCCCCGGCTGTGTAGATGCGTACAACCCCAAAGTAGTGCGGGGCAGTATGGGCGCGTTACTGCGGCTGCCGGTTCAGGCGTTAAGTTGGGCGGAAATTGCAGAAACCACCAGGGATACGGCCGTCTACACAGCCATGATTGACGCCGACACTGCCTACACCCAAGTTAACTGGCGACGGCCGTCCAGCCTGATCATTGGCAGCGAAGCCCACGGCGTCAGCCCGGCAGCCCGGCAGCTGGCCGACACCGCCATCACCATCCCCATGCGCGCCGCTACTGAATCCCTGAATGCGGCCATAGCTGCCGGCGTCATTCTTTTTGAGGCGGCGCGGCAACGGTGGACGGTAGACGGTGAGCGGTAATCGGTGGACAGTGAGCGCTTACCGATTACTGATTACCGCCTACCCGCTCTATCCGCAATGTCGGCGGCTGATCCCCTGCCAAAGCATCGTAGACAAAATGGCGGCGGCACTCTTTGCAGCAACTTTCATAATGAACAAAATCAATATCAAACCGGCTGCCATACGATTTGAGCAGCAGTTCCCGCATCGGATAGCTCCAGGTCAAGGTCAGCCAATCCGGATCAGTCTGCGCCGCTACCTGTTCCTGGTCTTCCAGGCCGTTAATCACCCGATAGCCGGCCCAAAAATAGCTGCAACGGCCGCAGGCGGCAAAACTTTCTGTAATAATATCCAACGCTGTCTTGGGTCTTTGCGGCTTTCTCTTTTTGCGTTTCTTTTTTGCTGGACTCATAAGGCGGGATTCTAACGGCCGTTTATCCCTTCTGTCAAATGAGGGTACAATTGACGTGAAACGTGATGCGTAAAAGCGTGAAATCATAATGAGCGAACCAACGTTAATGGTTCATTTTGGGCAAAAGTATCTTTACAAATTGTAGAACGATTTTGCAAATCGTTCTCTGGGCGATTTGCAAAATCACCCTGCAAAGTGTTAAGCTGGTTTTCCGGGTTTTTGAACCATGCCGAAATACGGTAGTCGAATAGTTGGTGGTCGGCAGTTAGCCCAATCGCTCACTGTTTACCGACTACCCGACTAACGACTACCCGACTAACGACTAACAACATGTTCCATTCCCTCAAACAACTGCTGGCTGATTGGCAAACGGCCGTCCGCCACACCGCCCATCCCCCACCACCTGCTTACAACGGCCCGGACGTGCTGCTGGCCAATCTGGTGGAACACACCGACGACGTGCGGCCGGGAAGCTGCTTCATCGCCCGCGTCCGCACCACCAGCGACGGCCACCGCTGGATTGATAAAGCGATTGAATGCGGGGCCAGTCTCATTTTGGGGCAGCATCCGTTGGAGGAACTGCCTGTGGACATTCCTGAGAATGTGGTCTACTGGCAGGTTCCCGACACAGCGGAAACGGCCGCCTGGCTGGCCGCCGCCTGGCACGGTTTTCCCAGCCGCCGCATGGTCATGGTGGGCATCACCGGCACCAACGGCAAGACCAGCACGGCTGCCCTGCTGCACGCCATTCTGCAAGCCGCCGGGCGTAAAACGGGGCTGATCAGCACCCTCAAGGCGATGATTGGCGAGCGGGAGGAGCCGCTGGCGCTGCACGTCTCCACGCCGGAAGCGCCGGTGGTGCAAGGCTATTTGCGCCAGATGGTGGACGCCGGGGTGACGCATTGCGTTCTGGAAACGACGTCGCACGGGCTGGCGCAGCACCGGGTGACGGCCGTAGATTTCGATACGGCCGTCATCACCAACATCACCCACGAACACCTGGATTATCACGGCACTTTTGCGGCATACGTCCGGGCCAAAAGCCGCCTGTTTGAGATGGTCGCCGCCGACAACCCGGCGCCGGATAAACCGCAGCCGGTGGTGAAAACGGCCGTCCTCAACCGGGACGATCCCGTCTCCTACCCCCACTTGGCTGCCATCCCCGCGCCGCGCCAGCTCACCTACAGCCTGGCGGACGTGACAGCGGACGTGACGGCCGTCCGCATTGACACCCAGCCGCAGGGCACGGCCGTAGACATCCGTTTGCCGGACGGGGCGATTATTTCAGTCAAATCATCGTTGGTTGGGCTGTACAACGTGGCCAATATGCTGGCGGCGGCGGCAGCGGCGCACAGTCTGGGCGTGGCGGCGGCGCACATTCAGGCCGGGCTGGAAGCGGTAGGATTGATTCACGGCCGGATGCACCCCATCCAGAAAGGGCAGCCATTCCGCGTTTACGTGGATTTTGCCCACACACCGGACGGCCTGGCCAAGACCATCGGGGCGGCGCGGCAGATTTTGCAGATGAACGGGCCGGGGGACGGCCGTATCATTGCCGTCTTTGGCAGCGCCGGCCTGCGCGACCCGGCCAAACGGCGCATGATGGCCGAGATTTCCGCCGGGATGGCTGACCTGACAGTGCTGACGGCCGAAGACCCGCGCACCGAATCGCTGGACGACATTCTGGCAACGATGGCCCAGGGCTGCCGCCGCCGGGGCGGGGTAGAAGGGCAAACCTTCTGGCGCGTCCCCGACCGGGGGCAGGCCATCCATTTTGCCCTGACCCTGGCCCAGCCGGGCGACTGCGTGCTGATTTGCGGCAAGGGGCACGAGCAATCCATGTGTTTCGGCGCGACAGAACACCCCTGGGATGACATTAAAGCCACGGAAATGGCTCTGGACGCCTGGCAAAACAGCCGTGCCATGCCCGATTTGGGGCTGCCGACCTATCATAGTTCGTAGTAACGACTTTAGTCGTTTGGACGACTAAAGTCGTTACTACGAACCAAAACGGGAAGTTATTTTGAAACGTTCCCCAAGCGGTTGACGGGAAACGGCCGCCTGACACAGTTTGACTACATCCCCGCGCAGACATCGCCCCGGTAAAAGATTGGAGGTATAATAACTGAGTCTACTGAAAAAACTAACCGCAAAGGGCGCAAAGAATTAGAAGCTGCCAGAGAAAAATTTCTGCGTCTCCCCGGTGAAATTAACCTTTTTCAGTAAAGTCAATAACTCGGTCACAAAGAAGGCAGATATCCGGCTCTTTAACAAAAGCATACCCTGTGAAAAAACCGTATGACCCTCGGAAACGCCGCTTAAGGCCAAAAACAGGCGAAAACGGGCGAAAACAGGGCCGGGCAGCCCTTGTTTTGCCCCCAATTTATTATGAGTAATGCCTGTTTTTACGGTATCTTTTTCCGACCCTCGCAAACGGCGATCCAGTGGTTCGGCTAACCCGCAAAAAAGAAAATAAAACAGCTTTTTCAGTGGCGCAGCGACCCAAAAGAGGTTAAAATAAGCGCATCTGGCCTCAAGATACCCACTGTGGATAACTACCGTCAGACAAGCACGAACGCCCCCCGGGCATTACGACTTCTGTACCACTGAACAGCTCAACCACCGAATTCACTGTCAGACAAGCACGAACGCCCCCCGGGCATTACGACTGAAAAACGCTCACACTCGTCCCCCCCTCAGGAACAGTCAGACAAGCACGAACGCCCCCCGGGCATTACGACCGTTTGGTCAAATAATCTCAAAGGAACACTGCTTTGTGTCAGACAAGCACGAACGCCCCCCGGGCATTACGACCATATACTGATAGAATCCAATATTGAATTCTTGAAAGGTCAGACAAGCACGAACGCCCCCCGGGCATTACGACCTAACGACACCCTCTAAGGTCAAGACGGGGCGGAGCGTCAGACAAGCACGAACGCCCCCCCGGGCATTACGACACAAGCTGCCCGTCCACCAATTTGGCGGGGGCGCCAGTCAGACAAGCACGAACGCCCCCCCGGGCATTACGACTTGGGGGGGGAGGCGGGCACGAAATCGTGACCCACGGTCAGACAAGCACGAACGCCCCCCCGGGCATTACGACCAACTCCCACATAGAAATAGTCAACCCTGGCAGGGTCAGACAAGCACGAACGCCCCCCCGGGCATTACGACTTTTCACCTCCAAATTGATAAGGACTCTCTCGCCATGTCAGACAAGCACGAACGCCCCCCGGGCATTACGACGTATTGGTCAACGTATCGAGTTCCCAAACCGTCGATCGTCAGACAAGCACGAACGCCCCCCCGGGCATTACGACCAGTACTGCCAGAACAATAAAGGGTGCGCTGGCAAGGTGTCAGACAAGCACGAACGCCCCCCCGGGCATTACGACAATAAATCGCATAGTTCACAACAAAAACCAACAGAGTCAGACAAGCACGAACGCCCCCCCGGGCATTACGACAAGAGTCTCTGCCAGTTCCGGCGACGACCCCCTCAGTCAGACAAGCACGAACGCCCCCCCGGGCATTACGACAAATGTGTGGGTTTTACTGCACCATCTCCGTGTACGGTCAGACAAGCACGAACGCCCCCCCGGGCATTACGACATCTCCCAGGTGTACGTGCCTGACGCGTTAGCGTAGGTCAGACAAGCACGAACGCCCCCCCGGGCATTACGACTCCATGTCAAACAACGTCGTTAGGGAGCAGTCATTTGTCAGACAAGCACGAACGCCCCCCCGGGCATTACGACTTAGCCCACTGCAAGATTGCCCGTTTGGCTCGAGAAGGGTCAGACAAGCACGAACGCCCCCCCGGGCATTACGACTAGCGCTTCTCCGTCAGTTGTGACGACCTCGTTTGCGTCAGACAAGCACGAACGCCCCCCCGGGCATTACGACCTATTGGCAAAAAGCTCAATCATCCAACTGGGGATGGGTCAGACAAGCACGAACGCCCCCCGGGCATTACGACCCTTGTAAAACACCGTGCAGTTGCTGAAGCACGGTCGTCAGACAAGCACGAACGCCCCCCCGGGCATTACGACTTCCCAAACAGAAAATTAACCCCGGCGTTCACAACGTCAGACAAGCACGAACGCCCCCCCGGGCATTACGACCCATTCAGAGCGCAACTCCACAAGCGATCCAACTGGGGGTCAGACAAGCACGAACGCCCCCCCGGGCATTACGACCATATAGCACACGAGATTCAGACATCTTGTCTATAGTCAGACAAGCACGAACGCCCCCCCGGGCATTACGACACAGGATGCCACCTCTCTCCTTATGGTCAACGACCCGTCAGACAAGCACGAACGCCCCCCCGGGCATTACGACGCAGGTGGGCAGTGCACAACTGTCCTACCAACCACGTCAGACAAGCACGAACGCCCCCCCGGGCATTACGACTTTCTCTTCGATCGGTTCCGGCGCCAACTCCGGTTGTCAGACAAGCACGAACGCCCCCCCGGGCATTACGACACAATCGGCTCCACTTTTTCTGGCTCGGGTGCTGCGTCAGACAAGCACGAACGCCCCCCCGGGCATTACGACCCAGAGGGTGTTACCATCCAGGTCTACCCAAAAATTTGTCAGACAAGCACGAACGCCCCCCCGGGCATTACGACTTATCATTTGCCGAAGGGTCGCCGGAATAAGACCAGGTCAGACAAGCACGAACGCCCCCCGGGCATTACGGCGGGTGGCCGGATTTTTTGTTGATGCTGCCTTTTTTGCCCACATTGCCGCCGGATGCAATCCGGCGTCTGAGATGGAAAACACGCTAAAGCGTGTTAGCGTCATGTCCGAGCAATATTTTAGTGCGCTTTAGCGTACTTTCTGTGCCAGCCTGTGATTTGCAATCACAGGTGATTGCCGGAAACAACCATCCATCAACAAAAAATCCGCGCACCCCATTACGGCTTATTTGTTGACAGGCGGCCAAACGAGACGTATGATTTTCAGTGTCTCGTTTTTCAGGATTGATAAACGGGCAAATATCGTTAAATTTCAGGGCGTGCGGCAGCGCCGAGACGTCTATGGCAAATTTCCGGGGACAAAATGTTATGTTAACGACAATGATCAGCCGCATCAGACGGAATCACGGACTGGAACACGCTTCAATTCACGTTCTCAGCGAAAAACACCACAATTTTTCAGCGCAGGGGCATTCTAACCACACCGGCTTTTCCCTGAATATCTACGGCGACGTCTCGGAACAGGAGGTAACGGCCGCCGTGGAGGCCGCGTACCAGCGCCTGAAAAGCGGGGAGCGTGAACTCGCCATCCACCCCAACTGCGGCACGGCGCTGCTGACCTCGGCGGCCATGGCAGCCATAGCGGCGCAGGCCACGTTTGCCCTGGAGCAGCGGCGGCAGCGGCAGCCGCGTTTCAACCTGACTGTGTTGTTTAATGCCCTGCCCGGCGCGATTCTGGCTACGGCCGTAGCCCTCATTCTGGCCCGCCCTCTTGGCCTGTTCTTCCAGGAACAATTTACTGTAGAAGGTAACCTGGGTGAGCTGCAACTGGTCAGCATTCAAGAGGTACGGCCGTCGCCCGTCACCCGCTTCTTCCAACTTCTCCTCACGCCGGGGAAGAAACTGGATGCAAGATCATATAAGGTAAGAACAGTTGACTGAATTTCGTGATACGTGATGCGTGATACGTGAAAACGTGACACGCATCACGCATCACGCATCACGCTATGTTTTACATCTTTCACGGCAACGACAACCACTCCCAACTGGCAGCCCTGACGAAATTGCAAGCCAAAATGGGCGACCCCTCCCTGCTGGATTTGAACACGACGCGGCTGGAAGGCAGCGTGACCTTCAACGACATCCAGCAAGCCGCCAGCGCCATTCCCTTTTTGGCTAAAGTGCGGCTGGTCATTGTGCGCGACTTTTTCCGCGGCAAGCCGGACAAAAAAGTCGTGGATCAACTCCTGGACTACCTGCCCGGTCTGCCGGAAACGACCCGGCTTTTCTTCCTGGAATCCAAAAAGCTGCCGGCCAATCTGCGTATTCTCAAACTGGCCGAGGCGGAAAAGTCGGGATACGTGAAGGAGTTTTCTCTGCCGCAGGGGAGCGCGTTGGAGCGGTGGATTCGGGAGGCGGCAGCGCAGCGGCACGGCCGTATCTCCCCCCAAGCTGTTCACCTGCTGGCGGCCAACGTAGGCAGCAACCTGGAAATCCTGGACAACGAGATTGAAAAACTAACCCTGTACGCCGGGGAAGCAGAAATCACCGGCCAGGACGTGGCCCGCCTCAGCCCCTACGCCGCCGCAGCCAACATTTTTGACCTGGTGGACGCGCTGGGCAACCGGAACAACAAGAAAGCCTCCTTGCTCCTGCACCAGAAGTTAAGCGAAGGCGAAGACCCGTTCCGCGTGTTTGGCATGATCATCCGCCAGTTCCGCCTGCTGATTCAGGTGAAAGAGTTGGCTCAGGATGGGAAACGGCCGTCCGCCATCAGCCAGGAACTCAAATTGCACAATTTCGTCGCCGGCAAGTTATACCAGCAAAGTCAGGGATTCAGCCTGAACCAACTGGAGCAAATCTACCGCCACCTGCTGGACATTGACATCGGCGCCAAAACCGGCCGGCACGAGCTGCCCACTGCCTTGAACCTGCTCGTCGCCAGCCTTACGCTGGCCTGACCTTTTCGGTTTTATGGCAGCCCAAGCCTCTCCCAAAACATCACTCTGGCCGGATACGGCCGTGCGCCAGGCGCTTGTCATCTTCATCGCGCTGCGCATTTTTCTCTCCGTGTGGGGCGTTATCGCCATCACCGTAAACCCGCCGCCGGAAGATGCGCCGGACATTATCAGCCAGCAGTTGGGGCAGCCCATCCTCAACGAAGGCTGGACGGGGTTGCTGCTCGGTCCCTGGCAGCGGTTCGACAGCCTGCGCTACACCCGCATCGCCGCCGAAGGCTACGCTCACGAACCAGATTCCGCCTTTCCGCCGCTGTACCCGCTGGGGATGGGAGTGCTGGGCCGTTTGCTGGGCGGGACGCACGCCAGCTACCTCCTGGCGGGGATTATCATCTCCAATCTCGCCTTCATCGGCCTGCTCATTTTGCTCTACAGGGTGACAGAAAAGGAGGTGGGGCCGCGATTTGCCCCGCGCACTATTTTGTATCTGGCTGTCTTTCCCGCCAGTTTTTTCCTGCTGGCAGCCTATTCAGAAGCGCTCTTTTTACTGCTGGCGCTGGGGTCGCTTTGGGCAGGACGCAAGGGGCGTTTCTGGCTGGCGGGCGGCCTGGGTTTTCTGGCTTCATTGACGCGGCTAACGGGCTGGGTACTGGTTATCCCCCTGGCGTATGAGTTTTGGCGGCAGCGGTTGGGATATGGTCGCTGGCGCATCCTACCCGCTGCCTGGTCGCCCAAACTGCTGGGAGAAGCGTTTACCGTTCTGCTGCCGGGGCTGGGCACACTTTCCTTCATGGTTTACCGGCAGCTTAGCGGGATGCCGCCGCTCAACCGGCTTTACGCCGACTATTGGTACCAAGACACCAGTTTTCCCGGCATTGACGTTTGGCGGGCTGTGCAGGCGGTCTTTTTGGGCGTGGGGCGACGGGCCGGCGATCCGGCAATGGTGTTGGATTTGGCGATTGTGGTCTTACTGTTCGTCACCACGATTTTGGCTTTCCGCTATTTGCCGCGTGCCTGGGGATTTTATGCGGCCACGATGCTCTTTTTTATTTTGCTGCCAGCAGCGCCGCTTAAGCCGCTTTATTCTTTTTCCCGGTACGCCCTGGCCTTTTTTACGCTATTTTTCCTTTTGGGGATGGCGGGACAACGGCCGTGGCTGCACCGCCTGATTTTATACCCATTTCTGGCTCTGCTGCTTTATTTCAGTATGGTCTTCTTCATGTGGGGCTGGGTAGCGTAGGCTGAGGAGACCGCTCCCCTGCCACTGCATTACAGGCAAAGTAAGCGTTCACCCCCCTCGCCCCCCTCGTTCCACGCTCCGCGTGGAATGCTCTTGCCAGACGCTCCGCGTCGCGTGGACGCAGAGCGTCCGGGTGGGCATTCCCACGTAGAACGTGGGAACGAGACGGATGGCATATACTAAGCCAGCCGGAAATGAAAGGCAATGAACAACGGAGGTCAACAGATGAATGCTTTGGATTTTACAGATAAAGTCGTCCTGGTAACAGGGGCGTCGCGGGGGATTGGCCGGGAGATTGCCCGCCAGTTTGCGGCACAGGGGGCGCGGGTGGTGGTACATTACGGCCGTAACCGCCCCGCCGCCCAGGAAACCTTAGCCGCCCTGCCCGGCAGCGGCCACATGACCGCCCAGGCAGAGATGGCAGACAGCGCGGCGCTGGAACAGCTGGTGGCTGAGGTGGTGGCACGGTACGGCCGTCTGGACATCCTGATCAACAACGCCGGCGTCTACGAAGACCACCCCCTGGCCGAAACCAATTACGAAACGTGGCAGGCCCGTTGGCGGCAAATCATTGACGTGAACCTGATTGGCGCGGCCAACTTGTGCTGGCTGGCCGGGCAGCAGATGATCAAACAGGGATACGGCCGTATCGTCAACGTCTCCTCGCGCGGCGCCTTTCGCGGCGAACCAACCGCCCCCGCTTATGGCGCCAGCAAAGCCGGGCTGAACGCGATGAGCCAGTCCCTGGCAAAATATCTGGCCCCCTACAACGTCTTCGTCGGCGTGGTGGCCCCCGGCTTTGTAGAAACGGACATGGCCGCCGAACACCTCAAGGGAGAATCCGGCGCGGCCATCCGCCGCCAAAGCCCCCTCAACCGCGTTGCCCGCCCCGAAGAAGTGGCTTACCCCGTCCTCTTCCTGGCCTCTGAGGGAGCCGAGTGGCTGACCGGGGCGATTATTGACGCCAATGGCGCGTCATATTTGCGGACGTGAAACGTATTGCGTATTGTGGTAAACCGTAAGTTGCAAGTCGCAAGTCGCAAGTCGCAAGCAAGCCGGATGCAATCCGGCGTCTGAGACAGGAAACGCGCTGAAGCGCGTTGTGGGAGCGTCTCCCCAGTGCGCTTTAGCGTACTTTCTGTCTCAGACCGGGATTTGCAATCCCGGTCAATGGCCGTGAAATGTTAAAATTTACGCGCATGGCGCAAATTTTGCGGACAAACCCCGTATGGCGTATTGCGTAACCGGATCGATACGCCATACGCCATACGCAATAAACAACTATGACACAATTACAAACCAACAGCCTTATTCTCTATAAAAACCGGCCCGGGCGCATAACCAGCCTGGGCAAGAAAGTGACCATAGAACTGGACGACGGCCGTACCCTGAGCGTGCGGCCTAAAGACGTGATCCTGCTCCATCCCGGCCCTTGCGCCAGTTTGGGGCAACTGACTCCGCCGGAAGGGGACGTGGCAACCGCCTGGGAACTGCTGGCGGGGGAAACGACCACCCTGGCAGAGCTGGCAGAACTGGCTTATGGCGCGTACACGCCGGCCACAGCCTGGGCCGCTTGGGAACTGGTAACGGACGGCCTTTATTTCAGCGGCACGCCAGAAGCGATTCAGGCGCACACGGCCGCTGCCGTCCAACAAAAACAGGCCGGACGCGCCGCCAAAGCGGCTGAGGAACTGGCCTGGCAGGATTTCGTGGCCCGCCTGGAGGAAAATCGTTACGACGCCGGGGCCGATGGCCGTTACCTGCAAGAAATCGCCGCCGTCGCCCTGGGACAGCAGGCAAAAAGCCGCGTCCTGCGCCAGCTCAAACAGGCGGAAACGCCGCAAAACGCCCACGCTCTGCTCTTGCGCCTCGACTATTGGGACGAAACAGTCAACCCGTACCCCGCCCGCCTGAAAATCAACCTGAACCTGCCTGCCATGAACCTGCCCTCTCTGCCGGACGAACCACGCCGCGACCTGACCCATCTGCCCGCCTGGGCGATTGACGACGAGGGAAATGTAGACCCGGACGACGCCATCAGCTGGGACGACGGCCGTATCTGGGTCCACATCGCCGACGTCGCCGCCCTCATCCCCCCGGACAGCCCAGCCGATCGGGAAGCGCGGGGGCGTGGGGCCAACCTGTACCTGCCGGAGCAGACTATCCCCATGCTGCCGGCCGCCGCCACGCAAACGCTGGGGCTGGGACTGCAAGACGTCTCGCCCGCTCTCTCTATTGGCCTTGATCTGACGCCAGAGGGGGAGATTGCCGGCGTGGAAATAACGCCCAGTTGGGTGCGGGTCAGCCGGTTGAGCTATGCGGAAGCAGAAACTCGGCTGGATGAACCGGCTTTCCGCGATTTGGTTGCTGCCGCTCGGGCCCAGGAAACCCGCCGTCACGAAAACGGGGCCGTAGTGATTGATTTGCCGGAGGTGAAGGTGCGGGTGGAAGCGGGAGAGGTGACCATACGGCCGTTGCCCCCCTTGCGCAGCCGGGATTTGGTGCGGGAGATGATGCTGCTGGCGGGCACGGCCGTGGCCCAATTCGCCATTGAACACGACGTCCCCCTCCCCTTCACCACGCAGGACGCGCCGGAAATGCCGCCCGATCTGCCCGACACGCCCTCCGGCATGTTTGCCCGCCGCCGGGCCATGAGCCGCAGCCAGCAAAGCGCCACGCCCGGCCCCCACGCCGGTCTGGGGCTGCCCCGGTACGTGCAATGCACCAGCCCCCTGCGCCGCTACCTGGACATGGTGACGCACCAGCAGTTACGCCTTTACCTGCGCGGCGCGCCGCTGCTGGACGCTCAAGCCATCATGGAGCGGGTCGGCGCGGCCAATGCCGTCACTGGAGAGATGCGCCAGGCGGAGCGGCTGTCCAACCAACACTGGAAGCTGGTTTACCTGCTGCGCCATCCCGGCTGGCAAGGGGAAGGCGTTATTGTGGATAAACGGGGCAAGCGGGACGTGGTTCTGCTGCCGGAACTGGCGCTGGAAACCAATATCTACGCGAAGGGGGAACGGCCGGGGGAACGGCCGTTAGATACCATCCTCACCCTGCAATTCCAGGAAGCCAACCTGCCGGAACTGGAAACGCATTTTAGCGTGATGCGTGATGTGTGATGCGTGCCGGCCAGGTTTTATCCGCAGATTCCGCAGGCTTGTCCTGGCTTACCGAAGGATTGGCGCAGATGAAAAAGCTGCGGATTGCGCGGATTATCTGGATTTTGCTTAATCAATCCCAAAAATCCGCGCAATCCGCGGCTAATAAAGTTAACGGGAATACGGACTGCGGCGGCGCTGACGGCCGTTGCGCTTACGTCGTTTGTTGGCGGGACGGCCGTTTTTGTTTGGCTTGCGTTGGCTTGATGGGGAACTGACGGAGTTAACGGCCGTTTCCGGCACAAAATCTCCGTAATCATAATCAGGCAGACGTTTTCGCTCAATCGGGTGCTTCAAGAGTCGTTCAATCTGGCGCACCATCGCCGCATCATCCGGCACAGCAAACGTATAAGCATCCCCGGCGCGGTCAGCGCGACCGGTGCGGCCAATGCGATGCGTGTACGCATCCACCGTATCCGGCATGTCAAAGTTAATGACGTGCGTAATATTGGTCACGTCAATTCCCCGCGCGGCGATATCCGTGGCTACCAAAATATCATATTTGCCATTGCGGAAGCCGGTAATGGCCGCCTGCCGCTTGTTTTGCGACATATTGCCTTGCAGCGCCGCCACCCGGTATTTTTGTCGCTCCAAATCGCGGGCCAGGTTGCGGGCGCGGTATTTGGTGCGCGTAAAGATCAATATCTGGCCGGTGCGCTCTCGTTCCAGCATCGCCAGCAGCAAATGCTTCTTCATCTTTTGCGGGATGGGGTAAATGGCGTGATCCACCGTCTGCGCCGGGGCAATCATGCCGATTTGCACCGTTACCGGGTTATTCAGGATGTCGTTGACCAGCTTGCGGATGTCTTGCGGCATAGTGGCAGAGAAGAAAAGGGTCTGCCGCTCGGCCGGTAGCAGTTTGATGATACGCCGGATGTCAGGCAAAAAGCCCATGTCGCACATGCGATCCGCTTCATCTAAAACCAGCACTTCCACAGAGGAAAGGTCAATGTACCCCTCGCCATACAAATCCAGCAAACGGCCGGGACAGGCCACGACGATTTCCACGCCTTGCCGCAGTTGTTTCATTTGCGTCCCTTTACCCACACCGCCGTAAATGGTCATGCTGCGCACTTTCATATGGCGGCTGAAATCTGTAAAGGCTTGATGGATTTGTTCAGCCAACTCACGGGTGGGGGCGACGACTAATACGCGAATGCGCCGCATTGGCCCGGCGCTTAACCTTTGCAGGATGGGTAAGGCGAAAGCGGCTGTTTTGCCGGTACCTGTTTGCGCCAGACCTAAAACGTCTTTGTCCTGCAAAATAACGGGGATGGCTTGTTCCTGGATGGGGGTGGGTTCTGTATACCCGACTGATTTGACTCCCGCAAGAATGCGCGAATCAAGGGAAAATTCTTGAAAATTCACTGAGATTGCTCCTTAGCATTGTTGAGCCAAGTTACATTCTCAGCCCTATTTTTATTTTAATCTGGCCCAAGTCTAATCGCTTTCCTGCAAAATTGCCAACTTGCTCATAATCATAGATAGAAGGCGTATACACAACTTGGGGGAGAAGATGGGGACGCGAGATCGCAGAGTAGACACGGAGAAGTGCAGAGAAAAAGAGAGGTTTTTTTGGGACGCAGATGACGCTGATTGCACTGATTTTTTTGATGTTCCAGGTTAAAAATCAGCGTTTATCAGCGTTAATCAGTGTACTAAAAACTGCTCACTGAAAACTGCATACTAAATTTCCTGGCTCATCCACGGCCGTATCCCATCCAGGCGGTATCACAATCGTCGTGTCGTACTGGAAAACAAGGGCCGGGCCGGAAAAACGGTGGCCGGGGCGCAGCCGTTCCCGGTCGTAAAGAGCAGTGAGCAGCGGCCGTTGCTCAAACCAAACCTTTTTCTCGCCAATCACAGCTTCACGGGCATCCGTTTGGGCCGGCGGCGGGGCGGGCCAGG
>JALUPA010000062.1 GCA_027054335.1 Ardenticatenaceae bacterium | reverse complement strand
CTTCCCCGCCGCCGGGCAGGGTATCCGGGTTTTCCGCCGGGTAGCGCAGGCTGAGGTCGGCCGCCTTTTCCGGGCCAAGCTGCCGGACGAGTTCTGCGTGTACCAGTTCGGCAAACGCCCCTGTCGTCAGCGCCCACATGTGCAGACGGCCGTAAGCCAGACAATCCAGCGCATCCCACAACTGCGGCCGGTGATGCACCAGGCTAAATTCCACTGGCAGCGGAAAGCAATTTTCCAGGAAGGCGTTGACTCCGGCGGTGTAAGCCCGTAAATCCTGCCGCGCTTCTTCCGGCAGCTGTTCCCAGGAGGCGGCGGCCAGGCGGCCAAAGCCCAGGGTGCGGGCCAGCCGGTCGGTGGGCAGGGGGATGGGGCCGAGCAGGGCGCACAGTTCCCCTTTGGCGGCGCGCCGGTTCAGTTCCATCTGCCACAACCTGTCCTGCGCGTGGACAAAGCCCTGGGCAATGAGCAAATCCCCCCGGTTGGCGGCGTAGATGTGGGGGATGCCCCATTCGTCCCGATAGACGGTGGCGGGTTGGCTGAGCGGGTGGAGGTAGATACGGCCGTTAACTTGCGGCAGTCTGTGGCGGAAGAGGGATTTGAGCATAGTAACCTGGTGATGCAGTAGATTCATCATTTTTAGCCGCAGATTGCGCGGATTTTGGGGATTGAATTTGTAAAAATCCGCGCTAATCTGCGTAATCCGCGGCTGAAGAGTCTAAACTACATCCCACCTTCTCCCCGCAGCCCGGCTGGCCGTCACAATAATAGTTGAGGGTCATGCCCAGATAGGGGGAGGGATCGAGGGTGTTGTTGAAGTCGAGTTCGTTCCGGTAACGGCCGTTGCCGTCATCCCGGACAATGGAAAAGTGAAGCTGCACCCAGACGTTGCGTGGGGAATTGCCATTGTAATCGCCGGTATAACCTAGCAGCGTGCCCTGGGTTACGAATTTTTCCCGCGTGCCTGGCGGAAAGGCAGCCCCAATGTAGCTGTTGCCGGCCCGGTCAGCCAGATGTGTGTAGTAGAGCCAAATTTGTCGGCCCGGCTGCAACGGATCGTCCGGGATGCGCATGATGAGGGCGCTGCGCCAGTTTTCCTCGCGGGTTACGTAGCCGTCGTAGGCGGCGTAGACAGGGGTAACGCCGCCGTCGTCCGGGCTGAAAATATCAATGCCTTGATGCGGCCGTTGCGGCGTGTAGGGCGGACGCGGGTCTTCGTAAAGCAGGCCGATAAAGCCGTCGGCGGGTAAGAGGAAGGGTGCGCCGGGGCACGCTTCCCGCTGTGTGGTGATGAGCGCCTCCTGTTCTGCCTGGCTGCCCCGCGCCCATTGGACAAAGGTCTGGTTGCGCGGGTCATTCAGAATGCGCCGGTAAGCGGCAGCCTGATACGCCAGGTAGAGGAGAGCGGCCAGCCCCGCTCCGGCAGCGGCCAGGAGCAGGAGACGGTATCGGGGGCGGCGTAAAGCTGTTTTCAGTTTGTTCACAACGCCCCATAATAGCACATTTGACGTTTGGCGGGGTATTGGTAAGATGTGACAGCGCAAAAACGCATCACGCATCACGAGGACGTATTGGCGTATGAAACGAGTAACGGCCGTAATTATTCTAACCATTTTAGGCGTGGGAGCTGCCGGAATTCTGCTGGTCAGTCTGTTTCCCGGCGTGGGGGCGCAGGCGGCGAAACCGCTGCGGGCCTTGTTGGGGGTGCGAGCGGTAGCTCAGATGGAAACGGTCGTATTCACCCTGCAAGATGGCGTCAAACAAGCCCGGTACGGCTTGGGTCTGGCCCAGGCGGAAGCGCCCTGGGAGGCAGTTCCTACCGTAGCTGTGGTGGCTGTTCTGCCGACGATTACGCCTACGGCCGTGCCTACCATGACACCCACACCGCTTCCGTCGGATACGGCCGTATCCAGCCCACTGCCTACCCCCACCCCGCTGCCCAGCCCAACACCCGAACCCACACCTGACCAATGGATGCTGCCGCCCCTACCGCCCTTTGGCGATTTGGCCGGGGAAGGGGAATGGCAGCCGTATTTGTTTGATGAAGCGGGGAATGTAGTAGCGTTGCGTACCTTTTTACAGCCTGACGGGGAACGGCCGTATGCCATTGTGGCCGTCGTCGCTTTCGATCTAAACCAAACCAGCCTGGGTTACGTTCTAGGGTACGACGAACCGGCCCTGCCGGGCGGCCCGCGCGGCGCAGGCGTCATTCCCGCCGAGGACCGGCAGCCGGGGCGCTTGTTAGCCACGTTTAATGGCGGTTTCATGGCCTCTCACGGGGCGTATGGGGCGATGGCCGCTGGCCTGACGGCGCTGCCGGCTAAAGCAGGACGCGCTACCGTGGCTATTACCGAAAACGGTGGCGTGTTGCTTGGCGAATGGGGTGACAGCGTTCCGGCGGATGGCGCGTACCGGGCCTGGCGGCAAAACGCCCGGTTAATTACGCAGGACGGGGCCATTAACGAGCGGGTCTACAACGGGTCCGCCGCCACTTGGGGCAGCAGTTTTGATGGGGATGTGGTGACGTGGCGTTCTGCTTTGGGGTTGAGTGCGGACGAGCAGACGCTTTATTTTGCCGCCGGGCCAAGCCTGAGTATGCCGGCCCTGGCGGAGACGATGCTGGCGGCGGGCGCGGCCAACAGTATGCTCCTGGACATCAACGAAAGCTGGACACATTTTGCCGCCGTCCGCGCCGACGGTGACGAGCTAATCGCCGAACCGCTGATGAAGGGGATGGAGTACCGCGCCAACCGTTACCTGCACCCCTCTGACCGGGATTTTTTCTACATCACGACAGATCCGTAACGGCGGTATCCTGGGTAACGGCCTAACAGCCCCCTCGTTACAGCCCCCTCGTCTCCACGTTCTACGTGGGAATGCGCGTCTACGCGACGCAGAGCGTCTGGCAAGCGCATTCCACGCGGAGCGTGGAACGAGGGGGACGAGGGGGAGTGAGAGACGATTTGGGGATAGTCTTCGTTTGGGCCAAAAGCTGTAAGACGATTTGCCAAATCGTCCGGGCGATTTAGCAAATCGCCCTACAATGGGCGAAACGAAGACCGTCCCCGACGATTTTGCAAATTGCCCTACATGGCCGAAACAATTCAAAGCTGAAGACCGAGGGCGGTTAATTCGGTTCTTAAGTCGGTGTCGGGGGTGAAATGGATGGCGTGCATACCGACGGCGCGGGCGCCGGCTACGTTGTGGGAAAAATCGTCAATGAACACGGTTTCTTCCGGCTGCCGCCCCAGCCGTTGCCAGGTTATCTCAAAAATGCGCGGGTCGGGCTTCATAATGCCTTCTTCGGCGGAAACGACGATCAGATCGAAGGCGTCGGCAATGCCAAATTCACGGGTCAGGACGGTACGCAGGTCGTTGTAGGCGTTGCTGATGAGGGCGGTTTGGTGGGACGGCCGTAACTTCCGAATCAAATTCACCAGCGCCTCATCCAGCACATCCCCGCTCCAGAAATCGCGGCGAAAGGCAGCCAGTTCTGCCGCAGACAGGTCGAGGTAATCGCCCACCCAGGCCCACAATTCCTCCACTGTAATCGTGCCGTGCTGCGCCTTGCGCCCCATCTCGCCGTTGAAGACGATGTGTTCCGCTTCTCCCTCGGCCAGACCCAGTTTTTGTTCCCAGCGGCGGCGGCCTGTGTGGTCTTCCGTGCGCAAAAGAACGCCGCCAAAATCAAAGATGACAGCTTTTATCATTTGGGCAGCTCCTTCACCATTTCAATGCGCCGGAACGATTCAAAGTAGCCGGCTTGCTGGAAGCCCAGCCATTGGGCGTCATCACACATATTTTCGGCGATGGCGTCTTGTCGTTTGTAACGGTGGTGCAGCACGTGGAGAACGGTTTCTGTGACTTCTGTCGGGTCGCCGGCCGTTACTTCCACGATGATGCGGGTGATTTGCAGCAATCCGGCATGGTAAGTGACCCAACCGCGCCCGCCGTTACGCAGTTCCACCAGCAGGCCGGATAGATTGTGTACGTTTTGCATAGATTTGGTCTGGTTGAGCCAGTTGGCCTGTTCCTGGCGGTGACTGAGCAGAATAATGGCGTCTTCATGGTTGAGGGGCGTGACTCGTTTGACGCGGTCCTCGACGTTTGGTGTGCCTGCCGGGTTGGGGGCGCGACGGGCCACAATGAGTTCGCGGGTTTCTATAAAACTGTAGCGGTGGAACATGCGGTGAGCGGGATCATTGTCTTTGATGACTTCCAGCCAGATTTGATCCAGACGCAGGCGAGTGGCGCTGGCAATCAACCCATCCATAAGCTGGCCGCCGATGCCCATGCGCCGGCCGAAAGGCAGTACGCCCAGCCGGGTGATCCAGCCCCGGTTGTCACGCACGCCCAGCATCCCCAGGCCGTAAATCAGATTGTCATTTTCCCAGTCTACCACGACGACGGAGCTATCCAGATCAACGTCATAAACGCGGGCATATTCTCTCAGACGGGCCACGTTCATGGGCATAGGTACCAGATAATCCACACGGGTCTGGTTGTAGGCGTGGGTTAGTTCTTCGTATGTGAATTTGCTGGCAGGTACTAAATCCATAAAGATTTGACGATGTCCTGTAGGGGGCGAACCTGTGTGTTCGCCCCCTACAGGACAGACACGTGGGTCTGCCCCTACTTAAGCCAGATAGGCGGCAATTTGGTCTGGAAAAGTTTTTACGTTGATGGGTTTGATAATGCAGCCATCACAGCCGTAACGCTTTGCCATTTCTACGGCCGTATCTTCCGGCCAGGCGGTGATGGCTACGATGGGTACGCCTTTCATCTCCGGTATTTGCCTGAGCAGGGTGACGACAGTTTGCCCATCCACGTCAGGCAGCCCCATGTCCACCAGGATGAGGTCAGGCTTTTCTTCCAAAGCCATACTGACCCCGGATTCGCCATCTTCGGCCTGAATCAGGCGGTAATTATAGGGTTCCAGTACCCGCTCCACCAAAATCCGGTTAGCCCGGTTGTCCTCGATTTGTAGTATCGTTTTCATGGGATGTACTCCTTATTCATCAAAATCGGGTTACAGTTAGCCAGATGGCGGCGGGACGGGGAGTTCGTCTACCGGCGTATCTTTCCATTTTTCGCCTTCTTCGATAAGCATGACGGGGATGCCGTCGCGGATGGGGTATTTCATGCCGCTGTCGGCGCAGACCAGCCAGCAACCTTTGACCAGTTCCAGCCGTCCCGGATCATCGCCATATTCATCGGATTGGACGGCCACAGGGCAACGAAGGATTTCCAGTAATTCAGGGCTGATGGGTAAATCTGTTGTTTGTTCACTCATGAGGTTCTCCTTATAAAATTATAGGGCGATTTTGCAAATCGCTGCCCGATTTACAAAATCGGACGCCAGTTGTGAGATAAAATCAGGGGTCGAGGACGCAGCGGAAGCCGACGAGGGCGCTGATAAGGTCCGGGCTGAAAGCGTTGCGGTTGGTGGCGCGGAGGCGGTCGGCCAGATTGTTGTTAGGCCAGGCGCCGCCCCGGACGACTTTGTTCAGACCGGTTTCGGGGCCAAGGGGGTTGCGGCGGGGGCTTTCTTCGTAGTAGGCGTCGCTGTACCAATCGGCCGTCCACTCCCACATGCTGCCGGCCATGCCGAAGACGCCGAAGGGACTGGTTCCGTCGGGTAGAGCGTCTACCGGTTTGACGTTTTCAAAGCTGTCGCTGTTGAAGACGGCGCGGTCTGGGTCAGGATTTTCGTCACCCCAGGGGAAGATACGGCCGTCGTCCCCGCGGGCAGCATACTCCCATTCGGCTTCGGTGGGCAGGCGCCCCCCCACCGATTGGCAGTACATATCGGCTCCGTACCAACTTACGTGGTTCATGGGGTAAGTGGAGAAGCCGGCCAGGGGAGAGTATTGCACTGTGCCATCCCCTAAATCCTGCTCGACGAGGTAACTGGTGTAACCGGCCAATTCACGGGGCCAGGCGCAGTCAATTCGTTCACACGCTTTGATGTAAGTTCCCAATCTGTTGAGAAAAGCGGCATATTGCTCGACGTTAACTTCGTATTTGTCGATGTAAAAGTCATCGAGGGTGACTTCGTGCTGGGGCATCTCATCAGGGGCGGCGCGGAAGTCGTCTTCGGCTGATCCCATAATAAAAGTGCCCGCGGGGATGAGTACCATGTCCATCTGGTCTTGTTCGCGGGTGATGAGGGTGGGCAAGACGTTGGGCCGGGCGGTGGGCGTACCTGTGGCGGTGGCGGTGGGGGTAGAGGTAGGCGTGGGGGGCGGCGTTTGGGTGGGGG
>JALUPA010000061.1 GCA_027054335.1 Ardenticatenaceae bacterium | reverse complement strand
ACCAATTCATCACTGGACAGCACCCGCTTCTGCTGCACCACAGCCCGCGACAAAATTTTCAAACGGTAAAGCCAGTCTTCTTTGATACGATCTTCAACGTTCGCGCCCCGCGTAAATACCCCCAGCAAAATGTCGGCAATAAAAACATGCACCCAATTTTCCACCAGAACAAAGACACGGCGCGGCAACTGGTAAACCAGATCGCCAAATTCTGTAGCCATATAGGGCGGCACGTGGTAATAACCTCGCTCCCGCGCCTCAGTTTTGATGACCAGCGGTTTAGCTTCCAGACTTTGAGATAGACCTTGTGGTAAATACCACATATCAGCCAGCAGCAAATCGTCTTGTTGGAAAAATGAGTGGGTCAGGGGTTTAACGTGGGTGGCAATAGCCGGATCATCGGCCCGAAAAGCTAGACGGACAGGGCGACGGCCGTTTCTGGCTTCTTCAATAAATGTATCAATCAACGCCTCATTAAAAAAAATATTATCCCGATGGACCAGGCATTCGACCGGATCCTTTTCAAAGCGGCGCGCGATTTCCCAATCGGGGTACTCCCTTTCCTCCGTCGCATATTCCACCAGCAAATCCCGCTGCCACAGCCACAGTGGCTTGTTCTGTATACGCAGATCGCGTGCCGGTTCATTAAAAGGCGCAATCTGTCGTTGTTCATTCAGAATAATTCGTCGCATAATGCTCTTGTCGGGCAATTTTCCCGGAAACCTCGCAGTTTGAAACTTTACAATTTCCGGGAAAATAAATGCTTAGACTATTGGCTTCTTGGATATAGCAATAGTACACGTTTCATCCCCAGTGGCAACACAAGAAATTTCTTCCACCTTAAATCGTTTCCCCCGGCTAACCCAACCCAGCGATTGTTCCAGCAAGCCAACAGCTACGTGGCAGGCCGGACTTGTCGTCGTGCGCTGCCAGCAAACGGGGCAGCGTTCAATAATCCATAAATAATTTTCCCCATCTTCACCCAGCCGTACCTTCTGATCACTAAACTTGTTAAAAGTTTCGGCAAACACGTCCAACCCGATTTTAATTTTAATGCCCAGAGGCAGCATCCGCACGGCCAGGTCTGTAATACCCAAAACAGGCATAAAACTTTGCAAGGCATACTTCCAGGATTCTCGTCCGGCCCGTAAGGACAAGCCGCGACCGCCCCGCTCGCCATACATATCATCCAGACTTTGCTGAATGGCGCTAAATTCGGCAAAAGGAAAGCCGCGCGCCAGATTGTCCGGCGGGTAATTATTAACCAGATGAGGTAAATGAGCTAAATTCAGCACGGCATTAACACCGTGCCGCCCCATAATCTCCTCCATAGCGATCAGCACAATACGCCCCATCTTGTTAGGGTAGTAATATTGGGCGACTTCTACCGGTGGGGAACTGCTTTCAGACAGCACTAATTCTTGATCGTTGAGTTTCATAATTTTCGCTAAGAAATTGATTGACTGCGTTCAGAAAGCGGTCGGGTTCGTCAATCATGGGAAAATGGCGCGAGTTAGGCATCATATTGATGTCGGCCGTTTTGACGCCATCCTTCAATATATCAGCGTTGTCAGGCGAAACAATGTTATCTTTGGCGCCAAAAATCCCCATTGTCTGCATAGATAAACCAGGCAGTTGGTCGCGGAGATCGGTATTGCGTAAATCGCCAATGCTACGAAAAAAGGACTCAATAGTCGTGCGTTGCACGTCCCGGAAGATCATACCACGCACCTTTCTAGAATCTTTAGCCAATAGAATACGCATAACAGAGTTTAAGAGAATGGGGTAACGCCAGACTAATTTAGCGATAGAGCCATAGCCGGATAATTGCAAAAAGGGGTTCAATGATGTGCCCACAATAGG
>JALUPA010000060.1 GCA_027054335.1 Ardenticatenaceae bacterium | reverse complement strand
CCCAAGCGTTATGCCCTTAATAAATAAGGGTCTACGCGGAAACGTGTGGGTCAAATCTGACAGAAAAAGAGTATAACTCATTGAGAATAGGGGAATATTCAGTCCATCCTCAGGTGATGAAAAGTGATCCGTTTTTCGGATAGGCTAACCGCGTGAAAAATCCTAAGTCGATTCGCTCGTTGTTCACGTTGCCCGGTTTCGTGGCGTCCTCCCAATTGAAGGGTGTATTTGGTGATCGATACGCTCGCGTCATACGTCTCAGGCGGCGAAAAAAACAGCCATCTGTTCGCATTGTGGTCACCGTTGCCGGGGGCGCTACGACAGGAAGGTCCTGCGGGTCCGCGATCTCTCGGTTGCCGGCTGGCGGATCTACCTGGAGTTCGAACGCTGGCGTGTCCACTGTCCGAGGTGCGGTGGCGTGCATGTAGAACATCTTGACTGGCTGGCCAAGAACCCGCGCTATACCCAACGTTTTGCGATGCAGGTAGGCAAGCTGTGCCGGGATATGCCGAACAAGGCAGTCGCCGAGATGGAGCGATTGCACCACAGCACGGTGAAAGATCTCGACAAGCTCTACATGCAAAAGCAGGTTGACCTGGCAGGACTGCCAGCACCCCGGGCCATTGGCATTGATGAGATCTCCATCCGCAAGGGGCATACCTACCGGGTCATCGTCAGTGACCTGGACCGGGAGCGTCCCATCTGGGTCGGCGGCGAGGGCCGCAGAGAGGCTGATATTGACCTGTTTTTCCAGGCGCTGGGCGAGAAAAAGAGCGCTCGCATCCAACTGGCAGCCATGGACATGTGGAAGCCGTTTCGGAATTCGGTGCGGAAGAATGCCCCGCATGCCCGGATCATCTTCGATAAGTTCCATATCATGCGCCATCTCTCGAAGGCTCTGGATGAAGTCCGGCGCAGTGAGTACAAACGTCTCAGCGGCAAGGATAGGAGCTACATCAAGGGTCAGCGCTATACGCTGCTCTCCCGGCGCGAGAACCTGAGCCTGGATGGACGCAGGGCACTCAAAAAGCTGCTCCAGGCTAACCGGCGCCTGAATACGGCCTACGTTCTCAAGGAAGCTTTCGGGCAACTCTGGGACTACCGCACCGAACGTGGTGCGCGAGCCTTCTTTGAACGTTGGAAAGAGAGCCTGAAATGGCAGCGGCTGGAACCGTATCGGAAGTTTGCTGCGCTGATTGACTCTCATTGGGATGGCATCGCCTCCTACTGTCACCCGGACAACAAAGTCAGTCTTGGCCTGGTCGAAGGAGTCAACAACAAAATCCGGGTTCTGCAACGACGGGCCTATGGCTATCGGGATGAGAACTATCTCAAGCTGAAAATTGTGGCGGCATTCCTCCCGCCATTACCCAGAAATGCTGATATCAACCCACACGTTTCCGCGTAGACCCGATATTTCGAGCGGATGTCCCTTCTGGTTGATGGCGGCGAACATCTGCACTTTGTTCACACCCGCCTGCCGGCAAATATACGTGAGGGATTTGCGGTGGTAAGGAGAATTGTGCTTGTCTAGCGTCACTTTGTACTTCCGACCAGCTATGACCGCCACCCAGTGGTGGTGGGAGGTACCTTTTTGTGGTTGTGGCTCGAATCCCAGATTCCGCAATGCTTGTTCCGCTTCGTGGTGTTCGAGCAGTTTCTTCAAGCTAGCTTCAGTGGCATCGGCAGGTTAAATGGTCCCGCCCTCCCCTCATCGGATGACGGTGGCTCATGATTATCGAACAATGAAAAAAGACGATTCTTTGCTTTATGGTAGTAGAAGCGTGTGTACTCAGAAAGCGGAGCGCGTCTGGGCACGAGGTCTACCCAATATTCCTCGTCTTCCAAAGCCTCGTTCAGATA
>JALUPA010000059.1 GCA_027054335.1 Ardenticatenaceae bacterium | reverse complement strand
GTTGTCGCAAAGCGGGCTGAAAGGCTAATAAAAAGGAGGTGTTGCCCAGACACATACACAAATAATTCAGATGATGTTTACAGAATCGACAAGTAATTGAATAGTAATTGGGCAATTACTAATTACTAATTACCAATTACCAAAATTTAAAAATCTCACAAGTTTGGAGGAGAATTTTATTATGTCAAACAAAAAACTCTTTGGGCTATTAGGTTTGGCCCTGATCCTGGCCATGGTTTTAGCCGCATGTGGCGGTACCAGTGGTGTTGAGCAAGCCGTTGAAGAAGCCCAACAACAAGTAGAAGAAGTAGCGCCTACCGTTCAGGCAGCCGTGGAAGAAGTAGCGCCTACCGTTGAAGCGGCTGCTGAAGCGGTTGAAGAAGCGGCCGCAGCGACTGAAGAACCAGCCGCAGAACCGACAGAAGAACCAATGGCCGAAGTAGATTATGATACTTCTGTCTACGGCAACATTGATGAGTTGGACCTGGAAGGCACAACTGTCACTTTCTGGCATCGGTATGAAGATGACAGTTCTCGCGGCGGCGCTATCAATGCCATCATTGACGAGTTCAATGCGACCAATCCGTATGGCATTACCGTGGTGGGCAGTTCTGAGGGCGGTTACGGTGACATCTACGACAAGATGATTGCCGGTCTGACTACAGGCGAAGTGCCCGATCTGGTCATCGCCTACCAAAACCAGGCAGCCGCATATGAAGTCGCCGACGGTCTGGTTAGTCTGGACCCCTACATCAACGATCCCGTATACGGACTCAGTGAAGAAGATCAGGCTGATTTCTTCCAGGCATTTTTAGATGCTGACAGATTGCCTCAGTTTGATGGTGAATCGTTTGGTTTCCCGCCGGCTCGCTCCATGGAGGTATTGTTCTACAATGCTGACTGGCTGCAAGAGTTAAGCGACAGTGGCGCTATCAGCTTTGCAGGCCCGCCGGAAACGCCAGAACAGTGGGCGGAAGCTTTGTGCGCAGCCGTTGACCAGCCGTTCAGCAAGAATGAAACTGATTTCAGCGCCGGTATGGAACTGGATACGGATGCCTCCCAATTCGCGGCTGAAGTTTTTGCCCGCGGCGGCGACATCTACGATTATGAAGCTGGCGAATTTGTCTACAACTCTCCGGAAGCAATTGACGCCATGACTTACCTGCAAGGCCTGGCCGAACAGGGCTGCATCTTGCAAGTAGCAGAAAAGTATGGCGACCAGACTGATTTTGCCAATGGCAAGATTTTGTTCTTTGTCGGCTCTTCCTCTGGCCTGCCGTTCGTGAAATCCGGTGTAAACGATGGAGAAGTCGGTGGATTTAACTGGTCAGTAGCTGCTATTCCGCATACGACGCCAGACCCGGTGCAGAATATCTATGGCGCCAGCATCAGCATCCCCAAAACAACGCCGGAACAGCAGTTGGCAGCCTGGTTATTCCTGAAATACTGGACATCCCCCGAACCGCAAGCGCAGTGGGCGGAAGCCAGCAATTATTTCCCGGCTCGCCGCAGTGTGGCTGAGGGCATGAGTGATTACTTTGCCGAGAATGAAGCGTATAAGACAGCTTTTGATTTGCTGCAATACGGCAAAACAGAAGCGCCCATCGCCGGTTACGACAATGTGCGTGACGCTGTGGAAGAAGCGTTCATTGACATCGTATTCAATGGCGCCGACATCCAATCCACGCTGGATGCGCTGACTGAGCAAGCCAATGAAATTCAGGCAGACTCGGCCCCGTAGAGTCGGTAGTCGGTGTTCAGCCATCAGTGATGGCTGGATGCCGGGTTTTAAGTAATGAGTGGGGATCGGCAGTGGTACGGCCGTATCCCCCCTCACAGAACAATAGCCCCGGAACTTATCCGGGGGTTATTGTTCCCCAAATGACCCAGGCTTGCCCCTGTTATGTACCGTGATATAATCTTTTTCCCATGTAATTTTTGTGTGTTCGTCTGCGCAAGCTCAGATGGAACGCGCACCTTATTATCTACCCCAAGTTAAAAGGAGAAAGCCATGAATATGAAACGTGCAGTTTGGTTAATAGCAGGTTCGTTAATTTTTGCCTTTTTTGCCGCTGCCTGCCAGCCGCAAACGGTAGAAGTCACCCGTGTCATCACCGAGACGGTAAAGGAAGAAGTAGAAGTTCCCGTTGAGGTAGAAGTGCCGGTAGAAGTGACGCGGGTGGTCACAGAAACAGTTGTGGAAACAGTTGTAGAAGAAGTGATGGCTGAAGAAGCCCCCCTGGGCTCTGAAGACCGGCCGATTAAAGTGTTGTTCGTGCCTTCAGTAGATGCCGACGTTATTGTGTCCGGTGGTGAAGAACTAGCCAAAGAATTGGAAGCGGTAACGGGCCTCAAATTTGAAGTGAGTGTGCCCACCAGCTACGCCGCCACCATCGAAGCGATGTGCGCTTCTCCTGATGACACCATCGGCTTCATCCCGGCACTGGGCTACGTTTTGGCCAATGAGCGCTGCGGTGTGCAGGTAGGTAATGCGGCTGTGCGTTTTGGCTGGCCCCATTATTGGGCGCAAATCGTAGTGCGTGACGACAGTGGTATCGAATCTCTGGAAGATTTGGACGGCAAAACCTGGGGCGCTCCCAGTGTTACCTCTACTTCCGGCTTCCTCGTCCCCAGCGCCATGTTTGCCGCTGCTGGAATTGAACCAGGTGAAATTGTAGAAACAGGCGGCCACACCAACGCTATGCTGGCTGTGGCGCAAGGTGACGTGGATTTTGCCACTTCCTACTTCAGCCCGCCTCTGCTGCCTAATTATGAACGTAAATGGAACCCGGAAATAGACGATCCGGAAATCTGGCGTGAAGCGGGTGTACCGCCGGAACGCACTGAAGCCGGCCGCGTCTTCGTCGCTGGCGGCCCGGATGAGGGTGGCTACCGGGTTCTGGATGCGCGGGCCGCAGCCATGGAAACCTACCCCAACATCTTTGAAGAAACCCACATCCTGGCTATCTCTGATCCCATCCCCAATGACACTGTTTCCTTTGGCCCGGAATTCCCTCTGAGTACGGCCCAGGAAATTGTCAAAGCCTTACAGGATTACGTCTCTTCTGACGCCTGCCTGGAACCGCCGGAAGGTACGGTAACACTCTGTTCCGACTCGTTCTACAATTGGACGGGAGCAGAGCCGACCACGGATTCGGCCTACGACCCGATACGCTTTCTCATCAATGCTTTGGGCATGACTGAAGAAGACATTTTAGGTGAATAACGTTTTAATGGATAAGAAACCGGGCAGCAGTCAATCTGTTTGCCCGGTTTCTTTATTTTACCCCCATCTCCCATGCTACGAGTAAAAAATCTAACAAAGGTATACGAAGACGGCACGGTGGCCTTACGTGACGTCAGTTTTGAAGTGCCGGATGGTCAGTTTTTGACCGTCGTCGGTTTGAGCGGATCAGGCAAAAGCACCCTGCTGCGCTGCATCAACCGGTTAATTGAACCCACAGAGGGGGAAATCTGGTGGAATGACATTGAGATTTCTCACGTGGAAGGCGAAGAACTACGCCGGGTGCGGCGTAAAATCGGTATGATCTTTCAGCATTTTAATCTGGTGGATCGCTCTACGGTGATGCGCAATGTGTTGAGCGGCCGTTTGGGTTATGTCGGCACGCTTCCCAGTATCCTGGGCAAGTTCCCCCACGAAGATGTGGAAAAGGCGTATGCCAGTCTGGATCGAGTCGGTATCCAGGACAAGGCAAATAACCGGGCCGATGAGTTAAGCGGCGGGCAGCAGCAGCGGGTGGGTATTGCCCGCGCCTTGATGCAAGACCCGGAATTGATCCTGGCAGATGAACCGGTGGCCAGCCTGGACCCTGTTTTGGCGCACAGTATTATGGGCCATCTACAGCAAATTAACCGGGAAGACGGCATTACGGTGATGTGCAGCTTGCACTTTTTAGACCTGGTGCAGCAGTATGGTGATTGGGTAATTGCCCTGAATGAGGGGCAGTTGGTTTTTGAAGGGCTGCCATCAGATATTGACGACGCTCGTTTTAAGGAAATTTACGGAAAGGACGCGGTCCGCATCGGGTAAAAATAATGGCGACGAATAAAGAGAACAACAACGATAAGAAGTCACGGCCGTTACTACGTGCCCTGTTTATTTTTGCAGCTTTCATAGGCATTTTTATTTTGTATGCCTATGCGATTGACGTCACACAAATCAATTTTACCGAACCGCAAGACCCCAGACGGCAGGCAGTGACCACACGGGTTATTCGGTCTTTGGCCCGCCCCGACTTTTTTGTGTTTAATGAGGAAAAACGGAGTATGAATGTGATGATCCGGATTCCCTGTGCAGGGGAAGTGACCGGATCGAAATTTGCTTTGTCAGACGGCCGTACTGTCACTATCTCGCCCAACTGCGCCAACACCACGCAAGACACAATTGTGGTAACGGGCAGCGGGTTTGAGCCTAACACCAGCGGCATTATCCGCTGGTACCCGCCCGGAGACACGGGGGCAACGCGGGCCTTGACTTCTTTCAGGACTGACAAGGACGGTAACCTCAACGAAGATTTCACCATGCCGGATATACGGCCGTCAGAAGAAGCACAGCGCCTGGAAATTGAAGAAAAATGGAAAAGCGGCGGCTTTTTGGGAACCGGTATTATCGGCTTCAGCGAAGCCGTTGATATTACCATAGAAAAAATTATTGAGACGGTACTGCTGGCGCTGATGGCTACCACAGTAGGCACTCTCCTGGCCATTCCCGTCGGCTTTCTGGCAGCCCGCAACTTGATGGAGAATATAGGGTTGCCCCTGGCAGCCATTTTGTCAGGTGTGATCGGACTGCTTATTGGTTTTACGCTGGGAACCAATATCACCAAATGGCTGCTGGATATAGCCGGTGTATTGACCAATAACACTCTGACCGGACTAGGTATTGCCATTGGCCTCCTGATTGTTATTGGCGCTGTTCTTAAATTTTCCCCGGCCAAACTCTCTACCAAAGAACGTTCCCGACTATCTACTTCTATTGAATGGCTCAGGATTATGTTTGTCATTGTCGCCATCTTTTTTGTCCTCGCCATGCTGGCCTATCTGGGAATTTTGCTGGGGAAATCATTAGAAAAACCACTCGGTCAAGCCGCCTTCCTGGCTCACTTCATCTCTTTCTTATCAGAAGGGATAACCGTTCTTTCTCCGATAGTAATGGGGCTTATTCTGGGACTAATAGGCCTGTCTCTGGGCAGCACTTACGGGCAAGAAGCTATCCTGCGCACCAATGTCACCACCGGCCGCATCATCACAGGTATCGTATCAGCTATCGGTGGGGCAATTTTCGTTTATGGTATCGGGTCTGCGTTGAACTGGCTCTATCAATTTGATAATCCCGAAAAGTGGACAATTTATCCAGCTGTTATTGCCGGCGCTGTTTTACTTGTGGTGGGTCTGGCCGCTAATCCCAAGCGGCAGTACCCCATTGGTATGATAATTTATACCGCCTTACGCTCATTGCTGAACATTATCCGCTCCATTGAACCGCTGATTTATGTGATTGTGTTTGCGGTGTGGGTGGGCATCGGCCCCTTTGCCGGGGTGTTAGCTCTAACCATCCATACCATTGCCGCGTTGGGTAAATTATATTCGGAGCAGGTAGAAAGTATTTCGGAAGGCCCCATTGAAGCAATTACGGCCACAGGGGCCAGCCGGGTTCAGACAGTGGTGTATGCTGTTGTGCCCCAGGTAGTGCCGCCGTTTATTGCTTTTACGCTGTATCGCTGGGACATCAATGTGCGTTTCTCGACAATCATTGGTTTTGCCGGCGGCGGTGGTATCGGGTTTGTGCTGGTGCAAAATATCAACTTGCTGAAATATCGGCAGGCCAGCGTGATGATGATCGCCATTGCGGTGGTGGTTATTTCGCTGGATTATTTGAGTAGTAAGATTCGTAAACGGATCATTTAATAGAAATTGGAGATTGGAGATAATCTCTGATCTCCAATCTCCAATCTCTGCCATGCCTGCATCCCCATCTATTCCTGAATTGTTACAAGTGGCGCAGGGTACGGCCGTAGCCGCCGGACGGCTGGCCTGTGAAAAATGGTACCAACCCAGAGAAATCAGCAGCAAAGGGTTCCGTGACCTAGTGACAGACGCCGATTTTGCCGTGCAAAAACTCATCACTGACAGGGTACAGGCGCATTTCCCGGATCATGGCTTTCTCACAGAAGAAGACGACAGCAACCTGCCCACTGAAGGGGACATTATCTGGATTGTAGACCCGATTGACGGCACAACTAATTACAGCCGCCAACA
>JALUPA010000058.1 GCA_027054335.1 Ardenticatenaceae bacterium | reverse complement strand
GAAGTAGTCGGATTGGCCGAAGGGGAGTACACGCCGCTGCGCGTCCCCCGTCAATATCTGCAAAACACCGTCTCCCCACTGCCCAGAGTGCAAAAGCCCCAGCCGTTCCCGGATGACAAGCCGCCCGCGCCGCCCGCGCCTACCCCGGACACAACGCCGGGCTGGGCGTTTACGGCTGCGCTGGATATTGATGGGGGTACGGCCGTTGCCGGCCCCTACGGCATCAACTTACGCAATGCCCCCCGCCGTGATGCGGACAATAAGGGCTTTGTCCCCGCCGGCGCTGCCATGACCATCACCGGCCAGCAAATGGGGGAATATACGCCGGTGCGCGTAGACGACGCCATCATCCAGCCGCCCTATGACCCTACCAAGCCACCTCAACCAGGCGACCAACCCCCGCCGCCTGGCGAACCAATTTTGGGCAGCGCCCGCATCGGCCTGCACGCCTCGGCTGACCCCGGCATTACCCAGGCGGAGATTGAGGAGTTCAAGGCGATGCGGCCGGGGATGATTAAGGTGCTGTCGCTGCACGATCCCAACGTTATCAAAACCCTGGCGCAAAATCACCCGGATGCCAAATGGATTGTACGCGCTTTTCTCTCCTTCGAGGCTGGTGGCAGAGTACGCAGCCTCAGCCCGGCTCGCTTTGTCAAGGATACGTTGAGCGACGTGAAGCGTACCCTCAAGGCCATCGGTAAGAACCACGACGTGGTGGTGGAACTGCACAATGAGCCGAACCTGGTACCGGAAGGGTTGACGGGGGCCTGGCGGGATGGGGCTACTTTTGCCGATTGGTGGCTGGATGTGTTGGAACGGTATCGTAAGGCTATACCGGGAATGCGTTTTATTTATCCCGGATTGTCGCCGGGCACGGCCGTAACCAATCTGAAACAAGACCACGTGCAGTTTGCCGAAGCCAGCCGCGCCGCCATCGAAGCGGCCGACGGCCTGGGCGTTCACCTTTACTGGTCAAACGTTTACCCGATGCAATGGTCGCTCAACGTGCTGGACGATTACATCAGCCGCTTCCGCTACAAGCCGATCTGGGTGACGGAAGCCAGTAACAACAAGGGGGGTACGCCCATCCACAAAAAAGCGCAGGAGTACCTGAAATTCTGGCAGGAATTACAAAAGCGCCCCACCGTGGAAGGGGTAACTTACTTTGTGGCTTCGGCAAGTAACCCGGCGTTTAAGGAAGAAGTGTGGGTAGGACGGGGTATTGGCCGGTTGGTGGGAAGGAGGTAGCAGAGTGGCGGGGTGGCCAGTTACCTGCAACTTTGCCACCATGAAATATGAAACTGACAACTTATGAATATAACGGCCGTACCCAAATCGGTGCGGTAGAAAATAACAAGATTATCAACCTGTCCCCTATCGCTCCGGATATGCGGGCCTTTATCGGGTTGGGCGCGGCAGGATTGGCAGATGCGGCAACCCTGATTGCCACTGGTGGGGAGCGCGTGGCGCTGGAGGAAGCCCGCCTGCTGGCTCCCATCCCCACGCCGCGGCGAAATGTGATGTGCCTGGGGCTGAACTACGCGGCGCACGCGGCGGAGTCGCTGCGGGCAAAGGGGGAGGCGCTGGCCACGGCGGCTGTGCCTATTGTGTTTACGAAGGCGACGACGGCCGTAACTGGCCCTTACGACGATATTGTGCTGGATACGGCCGTGACCCAACAACTGGATTGGGAAGCGGAATTGGCCGTCATCATTGGGTGCGAGGGCAAAAACATCCCGGCCGAGGAAGCGATGGGCTACGTATACGGCTACACCGTCCTCAACGACATTTCGGCGCGGGATTTGCAGATGGCGGGCAAGCAGTTCTTCAAGGGCAAAAGTCTGGACGGAAGCTGCCCCCTCGGCCCGGTC
>JALUPA010000057.1:721-1878 GCA_027054335.1 Ardenticatenaceae bacterium | reverse complement strand
GCGGCCAGGGGCATCCAGATCACGTAAGGAATCCACCATACTGCATTGCCTAAAAGACCACCCTGGAACACCCACATGGTCACCGCCGGCGCCAGGCCGGCATCGGTGTAGGTGGCCACGGCAGAAACACCCATGAGCCACCACGACAGCTTGCGCCCTTTAATAAAATATTCTTCTATGTTCCGGCCGGCATGCTTGCGGAAATAAAGGCCGATGAACACGGCTACGAGGGTATAGAGAAGAACCAGAATCCAATCGAAGACCGTCATTGTTTCAGGATTTCCGTCTGTATCGCACAAGCCCAATAAAAACCAGCAGGAGCGCGGCGGCTATGGCCAGATTTCGCTGAATTCTAAATGTTGCCAACTGTTGCCGTAGAGATTTCAAAGTGCCGATGCTCATCTCCGGATACAATCCCAGCGCTTCAGGCGGGATGGCGGGCTCGGCAAAGACTTGCTCCAGCACCGGCCACAGCTTGTACCGGGTGATCAGGCCGGCTTCAAAAAGTACAATTCCGTTGGCACCGGCCTGCCGCACCGTTTCAATGATCTGCCGCACCTTGGCTCCGGGATAATAGTCTTGCGGCGGATCATTCCGTAATATCATCAGCAGGTTGCGCAGTTGATTGCGGGCCTCTGCCGACCGGCCGTCGAAGGTTTTGAGCAGGCGGGCATAGTTAGCCGCCATCTCCGGCGCCACCTTCTCCAGATGCGTTTTGATGCTGGCAAATTCATTCCGCAGCGCCTGCACCAGGCGCGGCCGGCTGCTTGCAGGGGCGGTTTGCAAAGAATCCAGCACTGCCAGTGAGTTGATCGGAAAGAAGCGTTCTTCGTTGAAGATATAATTCACGTCGAGTCCCATATACAGGTGCACCCGGTTTTTCGCCCAGCGGTATTCATAGCGGGTGTATTCTTTCAGATGGGTCAGGAAGGTGCTGAAAGGGCGCGCCGGGAAATGGCTGCGGTAAACCATGGGCATCATGATATCGATCCATGGGGCAAAATCGGTCCAGCGCTGTCCGATAAAACGGCCGCTTGCTATGGGATTTTTGAATACCGCGGCGGAGATTTCAATATCGGGCCGGATTGCCGAAGCCCGCTCCCAGGCTTCACGGACGAATCGCTTGATTTGATCCTGGCGAAAGGTGTAGAAGAAGT
>JALUPA010000057.1:0-711 GCA_027054335.1 Ardenticatenaceae bacterium | reverse complement strand
AAACTGCCGCGCAGAAAAAAATCGGCTTTGCGGCGGCGGCTCCACTCGTCCCAGCCGGCCGGTTTGACGGTGGGGTCCGACCACCAGTTGGCGACCAGGTTTGGAAGGGTTCTGGCGATTGGATACACCGTGTCTGGAAACGCTTCATAGTAAAAGTGGGCGTATTTAAGCATCTCTTCCAGGCAGTAATCGCCGAAGCAGTAGCCATCCGGAGCCACATCTCCGGGGTAGCGGACGTAATCATGATGAATGCCGTCAACTTCGTAATTGGCGACAATTTCTTCGATCATGGGCAGAAGCCACTGGTCAGTGTAGCCGGGGCGTCTTGCCGGACACATCCAGGTAATGGAATACTTCCGGCCGCCTGCCAGGGATTCGGCCTCGCTGGTCACCTGTCCATCCGGATTGCGGGCGGCCCATTCGGGGTGTTTTTGCATGACCGGTCCATCCGGTGATTCGGTGAAACTGCTTACCCAGGCATGAACGCGGATGCCGGCTTTGTGGGCTTCCCTGACCATGGCCGCCAGCGGATCGAAATCGCGGAAGGCCGGGGCGATGGTTTCAGGAAATTTCTTACTGTGGTAATAGACCCTCTGGTCGCTGAATTTGGTTAGCATGACGATGAGCTGAATATTGGCGCGCTTGCAGAGCTCTACAAAGGCCCGCACGGCAGAATCGCTGGTGGCAACCCGGGCTGGATTGGCCCACACG
>JALUPA010000056.1 GCA_027054335.1 Ardenticatenaceae bacterium | reverse complement strand
CCGGCGCTACGGTGCCTGCCAGCGGTTGGCCCAGACGTTCCAGGTCGTGCCATCGTGCTGTTCCCACACTGCTACGGCGTTGCCGCTGCCATCCACAGTTACCTGGGGACTGTTTGCAGATCCAGCATTGTCCGTTTCGATGAGCTGGGCCGTACCCCAGCCAAATCCTGGAATGTAGCGGTTGGCCCAGATGTTGTTACGCATGCCGTCGAACTGTTGCCACACGGCTATGGCGTTGCCATTGGCACCCATGGCCACCTGGGGAAGTCGGGCCCATCCGCTATTGTTCGTTTCGATGAGCTGGGGTCCTTGCCAGCCAGCGCCTACTTCGTAGCGGTTGGCCCAAATGTTGTAGCGCGTACCATCGTAATGCTGCCACACCACCATGGCGTTGCCATTGGCATCCATGGCCACCTGGGGGTTGTCTGCACTTCCTGCATCGTTCGTTTCGATGAGCTCAGGTCCTTGCCAGCCTGATCCCACCTCATAGCGGTTGGCCCAGATGTTGTTACGCATGCCATCGTAATGCTGCCACACCACCATGGCGTTGCCATCCGCGTCCATGGCTACCTGGGGATTATCTGCATTGCCAGCATTGTTCATTTCGATGAGCTCAGGTCCTTGCCAACCTGAGCCCACCTCATAGCGGTTGGCCCAGATGTCGGTGAGCGAGCCATCAGAGTGTTGCCACACCACCATGGCGTTGCCATCCGCGTCCATGGCCACCTGGGGGTTGATTGCGCTTCCTGCGTCGTTCGTTTCGATGAGCACAGGTCCTTGCCACCCTGCGCCCACCTCGTAGCGGTTGGCCCAGATATCGAAGCGCGTGGAGCCGACTAGCTGTGCCCACACCGCTGTGGCGTTGCCACTACCATCCACAGCCACCTGAGGAGTAGCCTCACTCTGTGTGTCATTGGTTCCGATGAGTATCGCCGCACCCCAGCCCGTTCCAGCAACGTAGCGATTGGCCCATATGCTTGTAAGAGTAACCGAGCCGTCGTTGGATTGTGCCCACACCGTCATAGCGTTGCCATTAGTGTCCATGGCCACTTGAGGAATCCACGCTCCCCCAGCGTTGTACGTTTCGATCGGTTGAGCCTCACCCCAGCCAGTGCCCGGAACATACCGGTTGGAATAGATGCTGGAATTTGTACCATCGGATTGCTCCCATACCGCTACGACGTTGCCATTGGGATCCGCCGCCACATGGGGACTACGCGCTGGGTTGATGCTATCCAGCTCGATCAAGGTCGCCACTTGCCAGCCGACGCTGCCGTCGCCTCCGTTGCACACGAAGCCCGTCTGGGTGATTTCGTCCGGGTCCAGGTTACCGTTGGCGTTGTTGTCCATGCCCACATCGATACGCAAGCCGCCCGTGGGGCAGTTGGCTCCCGCCGGTTCCGGATTCATGTCGATGAGGGCATTGAGTCCGTCGCTGCCTGCCGGACCTTGAGTACCGTTGCAGACCTTTTCAGTGGCATCCACTTCGTTGTCGTCCAAGACGCCGTTGCCGTTCTCGTCGATTCCGGTCTCCACCAGGATGCCGCCATTGGGACAGTCGGCGTCTCCAGGTGGAATCACCGAGGTTTTTGCTGCCACCGAGGGATTGTCACCGTCGGCCTCAGGAGCGGAACCACCGCCGCCGCCACTACAGGCCGTGACCGCCGGTACCAGAATCAATATCCCTACCCACCTCATCGCACTATCTCCGTAGCATATGAAATCAAATAAAGTATAAATCGCAATATAATATTTCACGTAAAAATCACAAATAGTTTATGTGGATATCGCAAATCAAAGGGGTCAGAGTACTTGAAGAAACAACACTTCAAGTACTCTGACCCCTTTGATTTCTTTGATTTGATGAACGGAGGATGGGGAGG
>JALUPA010000055.1 GCA_027054335.1 Ardenticatenaceae bacterium | reverse complement strand
CCAACACCGGCAAACCATGGTAATGCGAACCGGACAACGACTCCATCAATTTGGGCAATGAATCATTAGCATTCACAGTGAGAGGGTCTTCCAGCATTACATCAGCCACCCGCACACTGCTCATCACATCCTCATCCCGCCCCCGGTTCAGGGTAATGCCCTTCAACCTGAGCTTGAGCGTGTAGATTGACTCGTCGAACATAGCTTCAGCCAGCAATGTCGCCAGGACGGTTGCCAGCATGAGGGGCAAAATCAAGCGGTAGTCGTTAGACATCTCAAAGACGATGAGAATAGCGGTGATCGGCGCGCGCGCCGAACCGGCAAATACGGCTGCCATCCCCACAATGGCATACGCCCCCGGATCAACGGCAATAGTCGGCCAAAGGGTATTAGCCACTGTCCCGACCATCCCGCCCAAAATAGCGCCCATAAACAACGCCGGAGCAAAAACGCCGCCAGAGTTACCTGACCCCAACGTAAAACTGGTAGCTACCAATTTCAACAACAGAAGCACCCCCATCAGGGGCAGCGTCAAAGAGATATCCTCAGCGATAATCTCCTCGATTAATTCCAGGCCGGGACCAAGTACCGCCCCGTCTACAAAAAACAAGGCCACAGCCCCCGTCAGCACCAAGCCGATGGCTGTTTTGAACATCAGGGGGATAGCCCAATTGTCAAAAATTTCTTCCGTCTTGTACAAGGTACGAATAAACAAGACAGCCACGAATGACGCCAGGACGCCCAGCACAATATAAATGGGGATTTCACCAAAGCTGTGCAGCGGATAAGCGGGGATTTGCAAAGCGGCCCGGCTGCCCCGGAAGTATTGGCCAACAACGGCCGCAGAAACTGCACTCAACACCACTGCCCCAAAATAACGCACCGTGAATCGCCCCAAAACTACTTCCAGGGCAAAAATGGCCCCGGCAATGGGTGCATTAAAGGTGGCAGCGATACCGGCGGCCGCACCGCAGGCCACCAGGGTACGCACCCGCTCTTCGGAGAATTTAAGCCTTTGGGCCATCACCGATCCCAGGGCCGACCCTACCTGGACAATGGGGCCTTCCCGGCCGGCCGACCCGCCGGCGCCAATGGTGATAGTAGAAGCGGCTACTTTGACGGCGGCCACTACACCCCGGATACGGCCGCCCTGCAAAGCAATTGCTTCCATCACTTCCGGCACGCCATGCCCTTTCGCTTCCCTGGCCCAACGGTCGATCATAAAGCCCACAATCAACCCAGCCACGCCCATGTAAAGCAGCATCCCCACCACACCGGCCTGATCCTGCACCCACAGGGTCACCATGCCCATCTGTTTGAGCAGCCAGATGAAAAACACGGCTGCCAGCCCAGTGAAAGCGCCTACTATCACAGCCGAAATAATCAACATCAACTCCGGAGAGCGTACCTTACTACCCGACAGAGGCGAGAGCCAACGGGCTATTTTAACCGCTAACGGCCGTTTAACTGAACTGGATTCTGAATTTACCGACATATCTTTATTACCTTGCCTCTTGTACGAATTTTTGGTCCCTCACATTTTATCATGCCCCGCATTTCCAGCATAGTTCGCGTGAGAATTGAACCGGAGGGATTTTACAGATAAACAGCCAAGAGAAACTACGACAAATGGCGGCTTTTTACGGCCGGGAAATACGTCATTTGACGTAGGCCGATTCCATTATTTGCCCGACGATTCCGGCGCAGCCTCTTTCTACAATACTGTAGCCCGATTTTGTAAATCGGACGGGGACAATTTGCAAAATTGCCCCACAGTAATCATCTTATGGATGAAGGAGTCTTTATGTCCATTTCGTTGCATAACGTCAAACGCAAACTGATTGGGGAGCCATTTCCCAATCATCTGGAAATCCACGAACGGCTGGACAAAATGCGGGCCTTAGCCGTCTTTGCCTCAGACCCCATCAGCAGTAATGCCTACGCCACAGAAGCGATTATGAGCGTCCTGCTGCTCATCGGCGCGGGGGCGTTACGCTTTACGCTCCCCCTGGCCCTAGCTGTAGCCGGGTTGGTGCTGCTGGTCATCTTCAGCTACATCCAGACCATTTTGCACTACCCGGACGGCGGCGGCGCTTATACCGTCACCAAAGACAACCTGGGCGAAACGCCTTCCCTGTTTGCCGGGGCCGCCCTCCTGACGGACTATATTCTGACCGTATCAGTGTCCGTGGCTGCCGGGATTCGGGCGATCACGTCAGCGCAGCCGGCGTTACGGCCGTATGCCATCCCCCTGGCCCTCCTCGCCATCCTCATCCTCACCTGGATCAACCTGCGCGGTGTGCGGGAAAGCGGCACCATCTTCGCCATTCCCACCTACTTGTTCGTCGTCGGCGTTCTCCTGACCGTTTTTATCGGCCTCATTCGCATTACCGGCTTCTTTGGCGCTTCCCATCCCGTCCCCATCACCCCGGAAGAAATAGCCAGCAACGGGCAGACCATCACCACCTTCCTCTTTATCTGGCTGCTGCTGCGGGCCTTTGCCGCCGGGACAACGGCCCTGACCGGCATCGAGGCCATCAGCAACGGCGTCCAGGCCTTCAAACCGCCGGAAGCCAAAAATGCGGCCAAGACAATGGTGATCATGGGCGTCATCGCCATGTCCCTGTTCATCGGTATCACCTTTGTCGTCTCCCAACTGCATCTCATCCCCAACGAATCCGAAAGCATCCTGTCGCAAATGACCCGTACCGTCACTAATGGGTTGCCCGGCGGTATTGTTCTCTACTATTGGGTGCAGATTTTCACCATGCTCATCCTGATTCTGGCCGCCAATACCGGCTACCAGGATTTCCCCCGGCTCAGTTCTTTCCTGGCCAAAGACGGCTACCTGCCCCGCTGGATGCAAAACCGGGGCGACCGGCTGGTTTACAACGGCGGCATCGTCACCCTGGCGATCATTGCCTCCCTGGTTATCATCGTCTTCCGGGCGGATGAAATTGCCATGCTGCCCCTCTATGCCCTGGGAGTTATGTTAAGTTTTAGCTTGTCCCAGTTTGGCATGTTCAAATTGATGGGGCGTATTGCCCACTTAAAACCGGGCGAAACGCTCAAAACGCACGTTACTACCATTCATTATGAAAAAGGCACCCGCTGGAAACGCGCCCTGAACGGCGTGGGTTCGGCCGTGACGTTTGTCGTTTTGCTCATCCTCATTGCTACCAAGTTTGTAGAAGGGGCCTGGATCATCATCCTGGCTGTCCCCCTGCTGGTTTTTGCTTTCCGCACCATCAAGCATCACTATAATCACGTGGCTAAAGATTTAAGTATGCAGAATTTTGATCCCTCGCAACTGCGGGATATTGCTAACATCGCCATCGTACCTATCAGCGATATTCATCGGGGCACTTCCCGCGCCCTGCGCTATGCCTGCCGCCTATCCGACCACGTAGAAGCTGTTTACATCAGCACCAGTGAAGAGTCCAAAAAACGCATTCAGGAGAAGTGGGCAAAATATCCGGAACTAACCCAAGGGGTCCACCTCCACATCATAGATTACGAATACCGGGACATCCTGACGCCGCTGGAAGCGTATATTGCTTACATAGCCGAAGAGGTCTATCCCGGCAGTTTGATTACCGTGGTCATTCCGGAGTTTGTGCCGGAGAGATTCTCGGCCAGATTTTTGCATAACCAGACGGCTACCTTGCTGCGCCTGCGTTTGAAGTCGCATGACAACGTAGTGATTATTGACGTGCCGTATTTGATTCGTGAGGCGTGATACGTGATGCGTGACCAAGAAGAAAAGGTGTTAACGGCCGTATGTCCCGAATGCAAAAAAGGGATACCGTTTCACGCTGCACCCCGGCCGTATCACCTCTTCCTTTGCCCCCACTGCGAGACGATATTGCTGGTAACGGCCGTATCCCCCCTGCAAATAGACTGGGCCTTTGAAGAACCGGGCAAACCAATCCCCCACCGGGGAGATTGGCGATTGGAGATTAGAGACTGGTCTAATCTCCAATCTCCCAATCTCTAATCTCCTCACTCCCCCACCCTCACACTCCCTGCTATAATCTCCCCATGCAAATACCCGATGACATCCTGGAAATCATCCTGCGCCAGATGCCGCCGCACATGGCTTACCGCGGGCCGCTGGCTCCGGAACGGCCCATGGAACTGGTGGGCGACGGGGCGCGCCAACTGACGGGTTACGAACCGCAGCAGTTCATCACCCCGGCGCAAATGCCCTACAGCCGCCTCATCCACCCGGACGATCAGGCGCAGGTGTGGGCCGAACTGCAAACGGCCGTCGCCCAAAAACGCCCCTTTGAACTCCTCTACCGCATCCGCACCGCTGACAACGAACTGAAATGGGTGCTGGAACGGGGCGGCGGCCTCTTTGACGAGGACGGCCATCTGCTGGGCGTGGAAGGTCTCATCTCCGACATGACCGAGCAGGTATTGGCCCAGCAGCTTTTAGAGCAGCGCGTCATTGACCGCACTCGCAAGCTGTCTGCCCTATACGAAGTAATGGCTGTGGCTGCCGCTCAAGATGATTTGAAGAGCAGCCTGCGCCAGGCGCTCTCCTGGGTGATTAAGGCCGTCCACGGCCGCAGCGGTATCGTGCAGCTTTGGGACAGCAAGGACGACCAACTACATCTGGCGGCCTACGAAGGCATGGGTGACGATCTGGCCGCCCAACTGGAAGCATTGTCGCCGCAAAACGGGTTGTGGAGTGAGGTGGTGCGTGGGGAACGGCCGTACACCACCAGTAACAGCCAAACCGACCCGCACACACCGTCCAGCCTGCGCCAGACCGATCTGCAAGCTTACGCCGGGCTGCCCATCTACGCCCACGAACGGCTTATCGGCGTCTTGAACATCTGGCGCGATATTGAACGGGCTTTCAGCCAAAGCGACATTGCCCTCATGGCCGCCGTGGCCGGGCAGATTGGGGCCACCATTGAAACCGCCCGCCTGCGCCGGGAAAATGAACGCCTCCTCCTTCTGGACGAGCGCAACCGGCTGGCCCGTGAACTGCACGACGCCGTCACCCAATCCCTGTACAGCCTGACTCTGTTTGCCGCTGCCAATGAACGGTACGCCCAGACAGGTGATTTTGAGAACGTGGCTCAATACTCGGCCCGTATCAGCGAAACGGCTGCCCGCTCCCTCAAGGAGATGCGCCTGCTGCTGCACAATTTACGGCCGTCCATCCTGCAGGAAACCGGGCTGGGCGGCGCCTTGCAGCATCGCCTGGACGCCGTGGAAAAACGGGCTGGTATTCACACCCGCCTTCTCTGCGACAGCCAGATTAACCTGCCGCCTCACGTGGAAGAAACACTCTACCACATTGCTGAGGAAGCGTTAAACAACGCCCTGAAACATGCGGGCGCTACGGCCGTGCGCGTCGCCGTCAGCCAAAAGCAGAACCACATCACCCTGACCGTCAGCGACAACGGCTGCGGTTTTGACGCCGCCCATTTGCCGGATAAAGGCGGGCTGGGACTGTTCAGTATGCGGGAACGGGTGGACATGCTGGGCGGCGCCCTGGCCATCCAATCCGACCCGCAAGGCACCACCGTGACAGTCGAGTGCGATTTGGATACACTCATAGAAGCAACCGCCTCACAAAATTTACTTGACTTAGTGCAGGAATGATGAGTAATACGGTAAATTCAACGCAATATGCCCAATAATTTTATGACAAAACCGATTCGCATTTTCCACGCAGACGATCACGCCCTGGTGCGGGAAGGAATACGCGCCCTCATTGGCACAGAACCGGAGATGGTGCTTGTCGGTGAAGCAGATAACGGCGTGGATACGATTGAGCAGGTGTTAGCCTTGAAGCCGGACGTCATTCTGCTGGATTTGCAAATGCCGCAAAAATCGGGGTTGGAAGCGATTACGGCCATCAAAGAAGCGCTGCCGGACGCCCGCATTCTGGTTGTCACCAGCTTTGCCGACGACGACAACGTATTTCCGGCTATTAAAGCAGGCGCGTTGGGCTATCTGCTGAAGGATTCGTCACCGGAAGAACTGCTGCACGCCATCCGGGATGTGTATAACGGCCGTTCCTCCCTCCACCCCATCATCGCCCACAAGCTCATTCAGGAACTGAACAAACCCTCCCCTCTGCCCCCCACCGCAGACCCGCTGACCGAGCGGGAACTGGACATCCTGCGCTACATTGCCCAGGGCCTGACCAACCAGGAAATTGCCGACCGCCTAGTGGTCAGCGAGCGCACCGTGCGCACCCACGTCAGCCACATTCTGAGCAAACTGCACCTGGCCAACCGCACCCAAGCCGCCCTTTACGCCCTGCGGGAGGGGTATGCGCAGCTGGATGACCAATGAG
>JALUPA010000054.1 GCA_027054335.1 Ardenticatenaceae bacterium | reverse complement strand
ACATTCGCACGTTGGACGTGACAGGCACAATTACCCTGCCGGAAGGCGTGGAGATGGTGATGCCGGGCGACAATGTGGAAATGAATGTGGAGTTGATTACGCCGGTGGCCCTGGAAGAGGGCAGCCGCTTTGCTATCCGCGAAGGCGGCCTGACGGTAGGCGCTGGCGTTATCACGAAGATATTGGATTAGGATGTAAGTGAGGCATTGCCGCAAGGGTAATGCCTCTCATTTTGAGGCGACCAATGGCTAAGCAGAGAATTCGTATCCGTTTGAAGGCATATGACCATCGCGTTCTGGATCAGTCGGCTAAACGGATTGTGGGAACGGCTGAACGGACCGGGGCGCATGTTGTTGGCCCGGTTCCCTTACCGACCAAGATTGAACGTTTTACGGTTCGCCGCAGTACGTTTATTGATAAGGATTCGCACGAGCATTTTGAGATTCGGACGCACAAGCGGCTGATTGACGTGCTGGACCCGGATTCTAAGACGATTGATACTTTGATGCGGCTGAATTTGCCGGCCGGGGTAGATATTGAGATTTCGATTTAAGAGATTAGAGATTAGAGATTGGGGATTAGAGATTGAAGTGGTTTCAATCTCCAGTCTCTAATCTCCAATCTTTGGCAATTGGGATGATGCGGTGTTGGCCTGGTCGCTGACAGTCCCGGGAGGTTATAGTGAAAGGATTACTAGGCGTGAAACTTGGCATGAGTCAGGTGTTTGATGAGAACGGGGTGGTAACTCCGGTCACGATTATTCAAGCAGGGCCGTGCTATGTAACACAAATTAAGACGGAAAAGACCGATGGCTATACGGCCGTACAACTCGGTTTTGGTGAAGTCAAAGAGAAGCGCCTGACCAAAGGCGAAAAAGGTCATCTGGGTCTTCTCAAGCCTGATAAAAAGCATCCCCATCGTAAACAAGCTAATGGCGTGACGGCCGTGCGGCATCTAAAAGAATTTCGTACCAAAGATAGTTCTGAGTACGAAGTAGGCCAAACCTTGACTGTCGAGCAGTTTGAGATTGGTGACAAAGTTGACGTGGCTGGCCGGTCTAAAGGCCGCGGCTTTGCCGGCGTCGTTAAGCGGTATGGCTTTGCCGGCGGTATTAAAACCCACGGTCAATCAGACCGCTGGCGTGCCCCTGGTTCTATTGGGGCCACGTCGGGTACCGCCCATGTCTTCAAAGGCAAGAAAATGCCTGGCCATATGGGAAACCGGCGGTTGACTGCGCAAAATTTAGAAGTGATGCGGATTGATCCGGAACGCAATTTAATTGCCGTAAAAGGGTCAGTGCCTGGCGCCAAGGGTGCTTTGGTGGTTATCCGGCAGGCAGCGAAGGGTTAGTGGAGGCGTTGTGATGAAAGTTCCTGTTTATAACATGGCTGGCCAGGAAGTTGACAGCGTTGAGCTTCCTCCCAGCATTTTTGAAGCAAATATCAACCGTGATCTTATGCACCAGGCGTTGGTACGGCAGATGGCAAATGCTCGTTTGGGAACGCATAAAGCGAAAACCCGCGGCGAAGTTCTATTGACCGGCGCTAAAGCATACCGGCAAAAAGGTACGGGCAATGCCCGCCACGGCAGCCGGCGCGCCCCCATTTTTGTGGGTGGCGGCGTAGCTCACGGGCCGCGGCCCCGTAAATATATCAAGGATATGCCTCGCAAAATGCGGCGGGCTGCCTTACGCTCGGCTTTGAGTGTCAAAGCTAAGGATGAGGGGATATTGCTGCTGGATGACATTAGTCTGGATGCGCCCAAAACAAAAGGGATGGTGGCTTTGCTGGATCGCCTGCAAGTAGAGGACAGCGCTTTGCTTTTGTTGGCCGAGGAAAATGAAAATGTGGAACACTCGGCGCGGAATCTGGCTGACGTAAAGACGCTGCGGGCTAACTATCTGAACATTCGTGATTTGCTGGGCTACGACAAGATTGTGATGCCTTTGGCGGCGCTGGAAGTGATTTCAGGCTTTCTGGCCCTGGAAGAGAACGGGGTGGCAGAAGGGGCAGTTGTAGAGGAAACTGCTGTAGAGGATGAGGAGTAGGTTATGCACTGGCGAGAAATTATCCGACGGCCGTTGGTTACAGAAAAGAGTAATTTTCAGGCTGATTATTTGAACCAGTACTCGTTTGTTGTGGATCGACGAGCGAACAAAATGCAGATCAAGCAGGCCATTGAGTTGGCCTGGCCTGATGTGACCGTGGAAAAAATCCGGGTAGCCAATATGCCGGCGAAGCGGTCCCGGGTTTACCGTAAGATGAGTGTGCGTAAATCGGGATATAAAAAAGCGATTGTAACGTTGGCTCTCGGTGATTCGATTGATTTGTTTGAAGGTGTTTAAGTAGATTTTTAATTTTCGTAGCGGAGATAAGGATAACCGGTTGGTGGGGTACTGTTCCCACTCAATCAGGCGGTCTGGAATCTGTCTCTGGAGGAATTAATGCCTATTAAAGTTTATAAACCAACATCGCCTGGCCGTCGTGATATGACGGGCGAGACGTTTGAGGAAATTACGGTTTTGACACCGGAAAAGTCGCTGACGCGCGGGTTGCGTAAACGCGGCGGACGCAATTTCCGAGGCAAGATTACGATTCGTCATCGCGGGGGCGGGCACAAACGCCGCTTCCGGCAGATTGACTGGAAACGGCGGGATAAATTTGATATTCCGGCGCGGGTGGATTCGATTGAGTATGACCCGAACCGGACGGCCCGAATTGCCTTGCTCGTTTATGCTGATGGTGAGAAACGATATATTCTAGCGCCATTGGGGTTACGGGTGGGTGATACGGTTATGAGCGGCCCCAAGGCTGAAATTCGGCCGGGGAACGCGATGCCGCTGCGTAATATCCCGTTAGGTACGCTGGTTCATAATATTGAGCTTCAGGTGGGCAAGGGCGCGCAGATGGTGCGTTCAGCCGGTACATCGGCTCAGTTACTGGCAAAAGACCATCCGAAGTATGCGACGCTGCGTTTGCCATCTGGTGAGGAACGGTATGTGCCGCATGACTGTCTGGCAACGATTGGCCAGGTGGGGAATGTGGAACATGGCAATATCAAGCTGGGGAAGGCCGGCCGTAAACGGCACATGGGCATCCGCCCGACGGTACGCGGCTCGGCAATGAATCCGAATGACCATCCGCATGGTGGTGGTGAGGGTCGTTCCCCGATTGGTATGGCGGCGCCGAAGACGCCGTGGGGTAAGCCGGCGCTGGGACGCCGCACGCGCCGGAATAAGGCGTCTGATGAATTGATTTTCCGTCGTCGTTCTAAGAAGCGTCGTTAATTCGGTAGGAGGTTTTTGATATGTCTCGTTCATTGAAAAAGGGGCCTTATATTGACCCTAAATTGTTGAGAAAGGTGGAGAACCTGAATAATGCGCGTAAGCGTGAGGTGATCCGTACCTGGTCGCGGTCTAGCACGATCTTTCCCCAAATGGTGGGGCATACGATTGCTGTGTATGACGGCCGTCGTCATATCCCGATTTATATTACGGAAAATATGGTAGGCCACAAGTTGGGTGAATTTGCTCCGACGCGCACATATCGTGGGCACATTAGCAAAGCGGAGCGGAAGGGGCGTCGTTAATCATGGCTGAAGCATTTGAAATTAAAGCAAAATTACGCTATTTACAAATTTCACCGCAAAAAGTGCGTCTGGTTGTAGATACTGTGCGGGGTAAGCGGGCTGATGAGGCGTTGGATACGCTTCGTTTTATGCCACAGCGGGCGGCTGAACCCGTGTATAAGTTAATTGCCTCGGCTGTGGCTAATGCGGAAGAAGAATACGGTCTGGAAATTGACGAATTAGTTATCAGCAAGATTTACGCGGATGATGGTCCGCGGCATCGCAAAGCGCCGTATGGCGGCCGTTTTGCCGGCCGGGGCCGATTCAGACCCATTATGCGCCGTGCGTCCCATGTGACTGTTGTTTTGGCGGAACGTGAAGTGCACGATTATGGTGACTATTAGGTAGTATCCGGTAATTTGTTGCCCACACGGTGACATGTTACTGCATACTGAAGAAGATGGAGGAATAGCTTTGGGACGTAAAGTACATCCAGTAGGATTCCGGCTTAAAGTAATTCGTGATTGGAATACCCGGTGGTATGCCGAGGGTAAGCAGTATGAAGACCAATTGCAAGAGGATTTTGCGATTCGTAAATTGATTAAGACGGAGATGCCGTCGGCTGGTATTTCGTTAATTGAGATTGAACGGTTCCCGAATCAGGTGCAGATTACGATTCATACGGCGCGTCCGGGGATTGTGATTGGCCGCAAGGGCGATTCTGTGAAGAAGCTGCGGGCTAAGCTGCGCGCCTTGACGAATAAATCTATTCGGGTGGAAGTGGAAGAGATTTCTCAGCCTGATTTGGATGCGCAGTTGGTCGCCGAAAATGTGGCCGGCCAGTTGAAGCGCCGTATTTCGCATAGCCGGGCGATGAAAAGAGCTATTCAACAGGCTATGCGTCAGGGCGCCCAGGGTATTCGTATTGAAGTAAGCGGCCGTTTGGGTGGTTCGGACATGGCGCGTAAAGAGAAGATGTGGGACGGCCGTGTGCCGCGGAACACCTTGCGGGCAGACCTGGATTATGGCTTTGCCGAATCGCTGACTACCTTTGGGCAGATTGGCGTGAAGGTGTGGATTTACAAAGGTGAAATTCTGCCGGTAAAAGCCGAATCTGCCGCAGCAATGGACGTCTACATCAGCGAATAAGAAAATTTAGAGATGTGTAGGTCAAGTTTGCAAACTTGACCTACGAGCTAATCTCTAACGGAGATGAAATTATGTTAATGCCAAAACGAGCGAAATATCGCAAACAATTTCGCGGCCGTATGCGCGGCATGGCCAAGGGCGGTACCGAACTGCAAAATGGTTCCGTGGGGCTGCAAGCGCTGGAACCCGGTTGGATAACCAGCCGCCAGATTGAAGCGATTCGGCGAGTGGTTGTGCGGCACAATAAGCGGCGCGGCAAATATTGGATTCGTATTTTTCCTGACAAACCGGTAACGGCGAAACCTGCGGAAACCCGTATGGGTAAGGGTAAAGGTTCGGTGGATCATTATGTAGCTGTAGTGAAACCGGGTCGTATCCTTTTTGAAATCGCCGGTGTGCCGGACGATCAGGCGAAGGAAGCGTTGCGTCTGGCCAGCTATAAATTGCCGATTAAAACTCAAATTGTTACACGGGAGGATCGGTTGTAATGGCTAATATCGTAGAACTGCGGGAAATGAGCAATGAGAAATTGGATGAGATGCTGGAAAACGCGCGTGAGGAGATGTTTAACCTCCGTTTTCGCAAGGCATCGGGTCAGCTTGAGGATTATTCCCGTCTGAAGGAAGTCCGTCGGGAAATTGCCCAACTGGAAACTGTGTTGCATATGCGGCAACTGGCGGTTGATACGGCCGTGTCTGAACCGGCTATTGCTTCTGTGCTGACCGACAAAGAGTGGGAAGCGTCTGCTGCCTTTGATTATGAAGAAAGTGTCTGGCAGGTAGAATTTGCCGATGAAGATGGCAACGATCTGGCCTCAGTTGCGGTGAATCTGAACAAGAAGCAAAACCTGTCCAAACGGCAAGAAAAGCAAAAGGGTCGGCCTAAGCTGGTAATCAGCTACGAAATTGCGGAGTAGGTGAGATATGAGAGAACAACGTAAACAATTGACTGGCGTCGTTACCAGTGACAAGATGGACAAGACCGTTGTCGTGGCTGTGACCACTACCAAGCGGCACCCTGTTTATGGCAAGGTGATGCGTCTGGTGAAAAAGTATAAAGCGCACGATGAAGCCAATGAATGCCGGGAAGGTGATCGCGTTTTGATAATTGAGTCAAAGCCAATCAGCCGTGACAAACGTTGGTCGGTCGTGTCCATTATGGAGCGAGCAAAATAGCGAGGCAAGATCATGATTCAAAAAGAAAGCCGTGTAAAAATTGCCGACAACTCTGGCGCTCGTGAAATCCTGGTCATTCAGGTGATGGGCGGGTCGGTGCATCGTTATGGCAGTGTAGGCGATGTGGTGACAGCAACGGTTAAGAAAGCTGTGCCCAATTCGGCCATTAAAAAAGGTTCTATCGTGAAGGCAGTTATTGTGCGCACTAAGAAAGAATATAAGCGTGACGATGGCAGTTATATCCGCTTTGATGATAATGCGGCCGTCATTATTGATCCGGACAGTAAAAACCCGGTGGGGACACGCATTTTTGGCCCGGTAGCCCGCGAGCTGCGGAAAGCCCGGTTTAACCGCATTCTATCCTTGGCGCCGGAGGTTCTCTAGTCGGATGTTTGGAACCGGAAGAGAGTGAACTATGCGTATAAAAGTTGATGATGAAGTAGAAGTAATTGCGGGCAATGATAAAGGTGTGCAGGGTACTGTGCTGCGGGTCATTCCAGATCAGAACCGCGTTGTTGTAGCTGGTGTGAACATTGTAAAGAAACACCAAAAGCCACAGCAGACGGGCGGGCGGTCTCAGTCGCCTGGGGGTATCATTGAGTTTGAAGCCCCTATTCATGCTTCGAATGTAATGTTGATCTGCCCGCAAACAGGCGAACCCACTCGAGTTGGGATTCGTCGTGACGAAGATGGCAATCGTGTCCGCTATTCCAAGAAAAGTGGGCAGGATATTGATTAGATGGGTTCAATCTGAACCTTTATTGGATTTTTCTTGAGGTGAGCCAGGCGGCCTTAAGTACGAGTCGGATTCGTCTGAATTGTATGCCGGCCTGCTACTCAACTCGGAGGCGATTGTGTTTACACCACTGAAAGAACAGTATCAAGAAGAAGTGGTGCCTGCTCTGATGGAAGCGTTTGAATTTAAGAGCGTCATGCAGGTGCCCAAGATTACCAAAGTTGTTGTCAATGTGGGTTTAGGCGAGGCTTTGGATAATGCTAAAGCGGTTGAATTTGCCGTCAATGACATTACGGCCATTACGGGCCAAAAGCCTGTCGTTACGCGGGCCAAAAAATCTATCGCCAGCTTTAAGCTGCGCGAAGGCCGGGTAATCGGTTTGAAGGTGACACTACGTCAGGAAAGGATGTGGTCGTTTCTGACACGCCTGATCCACATTGCTTTGCCGCGTACCCGTGATTTCCAGGGTGTTTCTCCTTATTCATTTGACGGGCGGGGAAATTATACGCTGGGTCTGCGGGAGCAGTTGATTTTCCCGGAGATTGATTATGATCAGATTGACAAGCTGCGTGGGATGGAAGTGACGATTGTTACGACAGCGCAAAATGATGAAGAAGGTCGCCGCTTGTTGGCAATGTTAGGCATGCCCTTTAAGCGGGATGAGGAATAGGGCAGGAGAAGAATATGGCTAAGAAATCAATGGTTGCACGGGAAAAAAGACGTAAGTACCAGGTTCAGATACGTAATCGCTGCCGGCTTTGCGGCCGTCCGCGTGGTTATATACGTCGTTTTGGCTTGTGCCGTATTTGTTTCCGCGAACAGGCGCTTAAGGGAAATATCCCTGGCGTCGCTAAATCCAGCTGGTAGAGGTAAAGCATCATGACAATGAGTGATCCGATTGCTGATATGCTGACACGCATCCGTAATGCTAAAATGCGGTTTCATCCGACGGTGTCTATGCCTTCCTCGAAAGTGAAGGTGGCTGTCGCGGATGTGATGAAGGCTGAAGGGTATATTGAGGATTATCAGGTAATTCCTGAAAAGCCTCAAGCTGTTTTGCAAATTAAAATGAAGTATGTCGGTGACCGCCGGCATCGTCGCACGGTGATTACCGGGCTGGAGCGTGTGAGCCGGCCAGGCCGGCGTGTTTATGTCGGTAAGGGTGAGATTCCCTGGGTGTTGAGCGGGATGGGTGTAGCCATCATGACAACATCGAAAGGTATTATGACGGGGCAGCAGGCGCGGCGCGAAGGTGTTGGCGGCGAGGTGCTGTGCCGCATCTGGTAGTTGGAGGCTGATATGTCACGTGTAGGAAAGGCTCCCATCACTATGCCGGATGGGGTGAAGTTTGAATTAAAAGGTAATGTTGTCACTGTTACCGGCCCGAAGGGTAAACTGACGCAGAAGATTGATTCTGTGATGAAAGTGCAGCAAGAGAATGGGGTGTTAACGGTGGTACGGCCGTCTGACTCGCGTCGTGATCGGGCTATGCACGGCCTGACCCGCTCTTTGATTAACAATATGGTTATTGGCGTCAGCCAGGGCTTTAAGAAAGTGCTGCAAATTGAAGGCGTTGGTTATCGGGCTGAATTGCAGGGCAAGAATCTGATTTTGAATGTGGGCTATTCTCACCCAGTTGTTTTTGAACCGCCGAAAGATGTTTCTTTTGAGGTGGAAAACCGGAGTAAGACGATTATTATTTCCGGTATTGACAAGCAGGTTGTGGGGGAGATTACGGCCGTTATTCGCAAGCAACGGCCGCCGGAACCATATAAAGGTAAAGGCATCCGGTACGACGGTGAGATTATCCGGCGGAAAGCTGGTAAGGCCGGCAAGGTTTAAGAGGTATTATCATGGCTGTAAAATCACGTAAAGCACGTCAACGCCGCCAGCGCCGTATCCGGGCCAGAATTTCAGGTACGGCGGGCCGGCCGCGTTTGAATGTGTTTCGCAGTATTGATCACATTTATGCGCAATTGGTTGACGATGAAGCGGGCCGCACCCTGGTGTCTGCATCGACGGTAGATAAGGAATTGCGCGGCGACTTAAATGGGAAGACGAAGAAAGAACAGGCTGCGCTTGTAGGTGAGAAGGTGGCAGAACGGGCTAAGGCTGCCGGTATTTCCACGGTTGTTTTTGACCGGGGCGGCTATTTGTATCACGGTCGGGTCAAGGCTTTGGCTGATGGCGCTCGTGAGGGTGGCCTGGAGTTCTAAGGAGACAGTTATGGGTCAACGACGACAAAGACAAAGACAAGGTTATGAGCAGGAATACGACGAGCGTATTATTGATATTACGCGCGTGGCCAAAGTAGTGAAAGGCGGCCGCCGGTTTGCTTTTCGGGTGACGGTAGTGGTTGGCGATAACCGGGGCAAGGTAGCCGTGGGTATTGGCAAAGCACGTTCCGTACCGGACGCGATCCGTAAGGCGTTGGAAACTGCTCGTAAAAATCTGGAAGAAGTACCATTGGTAGGCACGACGATCCCCCATGAAATTATTGGCCGGCACGGCGCAGCCAAAGTGCTGCTCAAACCCGCCTCGCCCGGTACGGGAGTTATTGCCGGCGGCGGCGTCCGCGCTGTTATTGAGGCGGCCGGTTATCGGGACATCCTCTCCAAATCTTTGGGGAGCGATAATGTGTTGAATGTGCTGCTGGCTACGTTAAACGGGCTGCGTAATTTGCAGCAGGTAGAGCAGGTGGCGTCTGACCGGGGCAAGGACCCGGCGGAAGTCATGCCGTTTTGGAGTCGGAAAGATGGCTAAATTACGGGTTACTTACAGTAAAAGTTCGATTGGCTATAAGCAGGACCAGAAGGGTACAGTGCGCGCCCTGGGTTTGCGCAAGTTGAATCAGACGGTTGAACATGAGGATACGGCCGTTATTCGTGGTATGATCAAAAAGGTCAGCCATTTAGTAACGGTGGAAGAGGTAGAATAATGAAATTACACGATCTGCGTCCAAATCCTGGAGCAAAAAAGAAGCGCAAGCGAGTGGGTCGGGGTATTTCGGCCGGACAAGGTAAAACAGCCGGTCGCGGTACCAAAGGTCAGAATGCCCGCAGCGGCGGCGGTAAAGGCATCTACTTTGAAGGCGGTCAATTGCCTTTGGCCCGGCGTTTACCATATAAACGCGGCTTTACCAACATTCGCAAAATTTATTACAAGCCGGTTAACCTAAGTCGTCTGGCGGAAATAGACTTTGGCGATGTGGCAGTTACGCCGGAAGTTCTGGCAGCTATTGGCCTTATTAAAAAGCCGACCGATCCCGTAGTTATTTTGGGTGATGGGGATATTGACGTGGCTTTAACTGTGAAGGCGCATCGTTTTTCGGCCACTGCCCGGCAGAAGATTGAGGCGGCCGGTGGTAAGGTCGAGGTGCTGTCCCTTACATAAGCGTTTTAGAGAATCAGTACACTATATTTAATTTAGTGAAACATATCTCTAAAATGGAGAAATCGTATGGTTGAATCACTTAGAACGGCAATGTCAGCACCCGATTTACGTCGGCGTATTCTTTTCACCATCTTCCTTTTGGTTATATATCGGGCTGTGGCTAATATTCCTGTGCCCGGCGTCAACTTGACTGCCTGGCTGGCCTTTACGTCGCAAGCCGGCGGTTCCAATCAGATTGTTGGTTTTCTGGATTTATTATCTGGCGGTGCGGTGCGAAACTTTTCCGTGATGGCGATGGGTGTCTATCCCTACATTACGGCATCCATCATTATCCAGTTGTTGACGCCCATCGTACCGCAATTGCAGGAATTGTCGCAAGAAGGCGAATCTGGCCGGAACAAGATTAATAAGCTGACTTATTACATTACTGTGCCGCTGGCCTTGTTGCAAGCCATCGGGCAGATTCGTCTGATTGGCTTTAGCTTGGGTGGGGGTGGCGCTGATGGCCTAGCAACCATTATGCCGAATTTTGGCCTGACGGCGGAAACCATTTTACCGACGGCAATGACTTTGATGGCTATGTTGGGCGGCACGATGTTTGCCCTTTGGCTGGGTGAAATGATTACGGAAGACGGCATTGGTCAGGGTATTTCGCTTATTATCTTTGCCGGCATCGTCTCTGGTATTTTGCCGGGGTTGGCCAGCTTGTTTGCCTTGCCGGATCAGTCGGCGCGTACCTTTTCTTTTGTGTCGTTCCTGATTATTTCTGTGGTGACTATTTTCGTTATCGTGATTGTGCAGGAGGGGCAAAGGCGTATACCGGTGCAGTACGGCCGTCGGGTGCGTGGTCGAAAAGTATACCAGGGCCAAAGCAGCTATATACCGCTTAAGGTGAATACGGCTGGTATGATCCCGATCATCTTTGCCAGTTCCATCCTTATCTTCCCGCCTTTGTTGGCCGGCCTCTTTATCAGTGGCGAGGGCGGTGTGATGGACAGTATTGCTACGGCCGTAGCCAGTTTTAGTCAGAACCAGGACCCCAGCAGTTTTGGTTTCTATGCTTATTGGGGCGTATTTTTCATTTTGGTGGTGGGATTTACCTACTTCTATACAGATGTGATGGTGCGGCAGCAAAACATACCGCAGACATTGCAGCGGCAGGGCGGGTTCATTCCCGGTATTCGTCCCGGCAAGCGGACAGAACGATACGTTATGTCTGTCGTGCGACGTATCACCTTCGCCGGGGCTGTTTTCCTGGGAACGGTTGCCGTTTTGCCTGGTATTATGCAATTTCTGGGTTTTGTTTTGGGCATTCCCGGTTTGGAGCGCAGCGCCCTGGTCATCAGCGGTTCCGGCATGATTATTGTTGTGGGTGTGGTTATTGACACCATGCGCCAACTGGAAGCTCAGTTAACCATGCGTCAATACGAGGGATTCTTCTAATGGCGACCTATGTGGTTATGATGGGCGCGCCGGGCGCCGGTAAGGGTACACAAGCTAAACTACTGCAGGAAGCTATTGGCTTGCCCCAGGTATCTACCGGTGATCTGTTCCGGGCCAACCTGAAAAATCAGACCGAATTAGGTAAATTGGCGCAAACCTATATGGACAAGGGTGAACTTGTCCCCAATCACGTCACGGTAGCTATGGTGAAAGATCGTCTGTCCCAGCCGGACTGCGCGAATGGAGCCATTTTAGACGGCTTTCCCCGGACAACCGCTCAGGCTGAAGCCTTAGATGAACTTCTGGCCGAAATTGATGGCAAAATCAGTATTGTGCCTTACATCAAAGTTGATGAAGAAGTGTTGGTGCAGCGACTGATTAACCGGGGGAAAATTGAAGGCCGGGCAGACGATAATGAAGAAACTATTCGCACCCGGATGCAGGTTTACTACGAGGAAACAGCGCCTCTGTTAGCGTATTATCGGGACCGCGGCTTACTGGTCGAAATCAATGGCGAACAGTCTGTGGAGGCTGTGCAGCGGGAATTGGTGCAATCAATCCGGGAAGCAATGGCTTAGTTGCCCAGGAAGTTCCACTTCTCACAGGGGATTAGGCTAACGTGAATGAGTTCTGGATTGAGAGGTATTTGTTGGACAATTATCCGAAAAGATGGCAAAATAGTAGATTGCTTTGGGAATAAATATTGCCATCTTATCATCTGAAATTTATTAAGCGTGAATGGGACACCATTTGGAATTGGTGTTATTTGTATGCGTTAGGAGCGACAAATGAAAGTATCATCGTCTGTTAAGCGGCGTTGCCCGAAATGCAAAATAGTAAAAAGGAAAGGTGTTGTGCGCGTGATTTGTGTGGACCCAAATCATAAGCAGCGCCAGGGCTAGAACGGAGGAATTATGGCACGTATTGCTGGTGTGGATATTCCCCGCAACAAGCGGGTGGAAATAAGTTTGACCTATATTTATGGCATTGGTAAGTCATCCAGCCAAAAGATTATTGAGCAGGCCGAAGTGAATCCTGATACCCGCGTTCAGAATTTGTCTGAAACGGAAGTGACTCGATTGCGCCAGATCATTGATAATGAGTATACGGTAGAAGGTGACTTGCGGCGTGAAGTGGCAATGAATATCAAGCGTTTGACGGAAATCGGTTGTTATCGGGGTTTACGTCATCGCCGTCATTTGCCGGTTCACGGGCAGCGGACTAAGACAAATGCTCGTACCCGCAAAGGGCCGAAGAAGACTGTGGCTGGCCGGGGACGCCGAAAGGGTAAGTAAGTAGTTTGTAGCCCGATTTTGCAGATCGGGGAAGGGCGATTTACAAAATCGCCCTACATTTGCAAAGGAGATGGAATGGGACGTAGAAGACAATCTGCCCGTAAAAAAGCAAAGAAGATGGTGCCGCAAGGTCAGGCTCATATTCATGCTACATTTAATAACACCATTGTGACAATCACTGATATGAAGGGGAATACGATTGCTTGGGCCAGCGCCGGCACGTCTGGATTTAAGGGTTCGCGCAAAAGTACGCCTTACGCGGCGCGTATGGCCGCCCAAAGTGCAGCCCGTATAGCCCAGGATAATGGGATGCAGGAAATGGATGTTATTGTGAAGGGGCCGGGACCTGGCCGTGAGCAGGCCATCCGTTCTTTGCAGGCGTCGGGTATCAAGGTGAAAAGTATCCGTGACGTGACGCCGGTACCGCATAATGGCTGCCGGCCGAAGAAGAAACGTCGCGTTTAAGCGTAACTGGCAATTTGGTAATTGGTAATTTTTTAATTTGAGAGGGATGACGGGTTGCCACGCCTGTAAACCTCTCTCTGGAAAATATGTTTAACGGAGGTAAAGTTGGCAAGGTATACAGGACCGGTATGTAAGCTTTGTCGTCGTGAAGGCGAGAAGCTGTTTTTGAAGGGGTCGCGTTGTATGACCCCGAAGTGTTCGTTTGAGCGTCGTTCGTATCCCCCAGGGGAACACGGCCGTGACGCTCAGTTTCGGCGGGGTCGGGCTTCCGACTATTTATTGCAGTTGCGTGAGAAGCAAAAAGCGCGCCGTATTTACGGGGTGTATGAACGCCAGTTTAGCCGTTATTTCAAACGGGCTACGCAGCGTGTGGGCTTGACCGGTACAAATTTGCTGGTCATCCTGGAAACCCGCCTGGATAATGTTATTTATCGTTTGGGATTTGGTGATTCGCGGGCGCAGGCTCGTCAGTTGGTGGCGCATGGGCATATTATGCTTAACGGCCGTAAAACCAAAGCCCCGTCCGCTCTCGTCACCCCCGGCGACGAAATATCCATTCGTCCTCAAAGCCTGGGGTTGAGCTACTTCAAAACATTGCGAGAAGACATTGATGACCGCCAGGTGCCCCGTTGGCTTTCACTAGACACAGGCAGCTTGACGGCTAAAGTATTGAATTTACCCGCTCGTGAAGACATTGACGTCACCATTAACGAGCAGCTGGTTGTTGAATATTACTCCCGGCGGTAATTCTGATAACCGTCCTTATCAAAGAAAAGGGAGGAATTTACCTTGGCTATTAGTAACCTTATTTTGCCCAAAATTGAAAGCACCGCCATGTCCAAAGAATATGGCCGGTTTATCCTGGGACCCTTACAACGAGGCTATGGTACCACACTGGGTAATTCGCTGCGCCGCGTTTTGCTGTCATCATTACCCGGTGCGGCCGTTACATCTATTCGGGTAACAGACGTGTCTCACGAATTTTCTGCCATAGAGTACGTTCGGGAAGACATGATGCAGCTTATCCTGCACATCAAACAAATCCGTTTGAAATTGTATGAGACCGATACAGCCCGGTTGCGCCTGGAAGTACACGGCGCCGGCACGGTAACAGCCGCAGACATTCAAGTTCCGCCAGAAGTGGAAATCGAGAATCCCGACCTGTACCTGTTTACCGTGGACTCCGACGACGCTTTTCTGGAAATAGAGATGACGGCCGAAACCGGGCGTGGCTATTCTCCGGCCGAAGAACGGGGTCGGCTGCCCATCGGCGAACTGCCGGTAGACGCCATTTTTAGCCCCATTCGCCGCGTCGGTTACGAGGTGGAAAAGACGCGCGTCGGCCAAAACGCCGATTTTGACCGCGTCATCATGCAAATCTGGACAGACGGCACCATCAAGCCGGAAGAGGCGTTGGCCCAATCCGCCCAGATTATGATCCAATACTTGCGCCCCATCGCCGGCGTCAGTGAAGAGACCTTCCTGCCTGTTGAAGAAGAGGAAGAGGAAGAGGGCACTATCCCCAACGAGATTTACGACACGCCCATCGAACAGCTTGATTTGAGCGTGCGCGTCTTCAATTCACTGAAACGTACCGGTATCACCAAAGTGGGCGAGATGCTGGACATGCTGGAGCGCGGTGAAGAAACCATGCTGGCCATCCGCAACTTTGGCGAAAAATCCCTGGATGAATTAAAGACTCAATTGCGAGTGAAGGGATTTTTGCAGGACGAAGGCGAGGAAACGCCAAATAGTTAAGAGGGTGAGGAAAGAAAATGCGACACAGAAAAAAAGGTCGTAGACTTGGTCGTGACACAGGCCATCGCAAGGCATTACGTAAGAACCTGATTGCCGATTTGATTTGTCACGAGCAAATTTTTACGACAGAAGCAAAAGCACGTATGATTCGGCCCCAGGCTGAGAAAATAATCACATTAGCCAAGCACGGCATTGCCAAAGGCGCTATTGATCCGGCCAATGAAGTTCACGCCCGGCGTTTGGCAGCAGCCCGCTTGACCCGTTACCGTACTTTGACTGATGAATCCGGCAATGTGGATGAAGTAGACGTGGTGCAGAAATTGTTTGATGAAATTGCGCCCCGTTACGAGGATCGGCCTGGCGGGTATACTCGTCTGGTGAAAATCGGCAAGCGGTCTGGCGATAACGCTGATATGGCTATGCTGCTGCTGGTGGACGAAGAGGAGTAGGTTGACGCGATTTGCGGCGCTCATTGCTTATGACGGCACGGCTTACTATGGCTTTCAGCGGCAACGGGAAGGCCAGCCTACCATTCAGAGCGAGATCGAGCGGGCGTTAAGCGAGTTAGCCAGAGAAACCATCGTCATCACGGGCGCCGGCCGAACTGACAGCGGCGTTCACGCAGTAGGGCAAGTTATTAGTTTTACGCTGGATTGGCGGCACGACACAGCGAGTTTGCAGCGAGCGATTAACGTCAATCTGGCGCAGGATATAGCAATTTTACAACTGAAAAAGGTAACATCTTCCTTTCATCCCCGCTTTGACGCCCGCAGCCGGGCCTATGAGTACCGGATTTATAACGCGCCTGTGCGTAATCCCGTGTACCGGTTGTATAGCTGGCACGTACCGGGGGCCTTGAATCTGGATTTGATGGCTGAAGCGGTGCAATCTTTGCCGGGCAAGCAGGATTTTGCTACGTTTGGCACGCCGCCCCAGGGTGATAGCTGTGTGCGAGAGGTGCTGGCAGCCCGTTGGGAACAGCGGGATGGGTTTCTTGTTTTTCACATTCGGGCCAATGCTTTTTTGTTTCGGATGGTGCGCAGCATTATGGGTAGTTTGAAACGGGTGGGAGATGGTACCTGGTCAGTGAAGCAGTTTGTGGCCGCTTTGCAGGCGCAGGATCGGGCGCAGTCCGGCCCGACCGCGCCGCCGCAAGGACTTTTTCTGACCTCAGTAGAGTATGATGATATAATTTTCCCGGAAACTATGGAGTTTCCGGGAAAATGAATGATGGAGAATGCGGTATGAAGACCGAAATTACAAAACCGGCTGACGTGGAAAAAGCCTGGTATGTGGTAGATGCAGAGGGGCAGACGTTAGGACGTTTATCTAGCCGCATAGCGGCCGTTTTGCGCGGCAAACATAAATCCGGGTTTAGCCCTTCTGTGGATTGCGGCGATTATGTTATTGTGATTAACGCTGACAAGATTCGGGTGACTGGGCAGAAACTGGATAAAAAGATTTATTATCGGCATTCCGGCTACCCTGGCGGGTTGAAAGAAATTAAGCTGCGGGACCAGTTGGAACGCTTCCCCACCCGCCCGGTGGAATTGGCTGTGAAAGGGATGTTGCCCAAGAATAAGTTGGGCCGCAAGATGTTCAAAAAGTTGAAGGTGTATGCCGGCTCGGAACATCCACACCAGGCGCAGTTGCCTGTCCCGTTGGAATTATAGGAGATTGTAGATGTCTGAATCTGAAACGAAACAATATTTTGAGGGAATTGGCCGCCGTAAACGGGCTTCGGCGCGGGTGCGTATTTATTTTGACGAGCCGGAAGGCAGCTTCACGGTGAATGGCAAGGATGTGAGGGAGTTTTTCCCACGTTTTGGCGATTACCAGATTTTGACCGGCCCTTTGGTAGATGCTGAACTGCTGGACAAAGTGGATGTAAGTGTGCATATTCAGGGTGGCGGTATTACCGGGCAAACGAGCGCCGTGCGGTTGGGGTTGGCCCGCGCCCTGGTGAAATATGATGAGGAACTGCGCGGTACGCTGCGGACGAAAGGTCATATGACGCGCGATCCCCGGATTAAGGAACGCAAAAAACCTGGTTTGAAACGGGCGCGTAAGGCTCCGACGTATACCAAGCGTTAGGCGATATTCGTTAAAATTTCGGGTGTGATGCGTGAAGGCGTGTTGCGCATACTATTATTACCAGAGGCGAGTCCCCAGACTCGCCTTTTTTCTTGGGGAGAATGTAAAGCTGATGGGGATTACGATTGTGGGTTTGGGGCCGGGCGACGGCCGTTTTCTGACGCGGGAAGCCTGGGAGATTTTGGCCGGGGCAGAAAAGGTGTATCTGCGCAC
>JALUPA010000053.1 GCA_027054335.1 Ardenticatenaceae bacterium | reverse complement strand
GCCCCGTTGCGGATGGCGCAGCACAATGCGAACGGGTTGGCGGTGGCCCGGTTTTTGGCAGGGCATACGGCCGTGCGCGAAGTTTATTAGCCCGGTTTGTCCGGCCACTCCCAGCACAAACTGGCCCGGCAGCAAATGCCCGGCGGTTTTGGCGACATAGTTTGCTTTCCCTCATCACCCATCCGGCCAGCACTATTTCCGCCGTGCAGAGTGACGCCGAAATCGCCGCCAGTAGTGTGCCGCCTGGCCTGGTGCGCCTTTCCGTTGGCCTGGAAGATGTGGCGGATATTGTTGACGATCTGGCGCAAGCGTTGGGTGGTTTGCCAAATCGCTCTCCAACAAAGTAGTTGCCAATTGTGGCTGGAAACAGTACCATTACCATGAGATTGGACGAAGCGTCCCGATGGGGCGTAGTGGCGGCAAGTAATCGCTAATCGTTCGATTGAGCGTTCACGCCGCAGACTCCAACCTCAAATCTCTGTAAAGATGGTGGTTTATGTCAACTATAGAACCAGAGTTGATTGAAATTATTGAAGGGCCGACGCCGGAATTTGAGCCGGTACCGCAATATTGGGTGCAATCCATCCTGGAAGGCCCAGAAGATCAGGTAGTAGCCATGTGCCAATTGCGCACGGGTAACGGCCAATCTATTTTGGAACGCTGCCGCCTGGCCTGGAAGGAAGGCCGCCCGGTGCGACTGGATTTCCCGGATGAATTACGGATGCGGCAGCGGGTAGATGTGGTTTCCGTGAAACTGGGTAAGGTGGAGGAAGGCGAACTGCTGAATTTGTGGGTGGCTTTACCCATGGCCGATATGGTGGAATTGTTTGATGACGACAATTGGGATGATGAGGATGATAGTTTGGCTTTCTAACGGCCGTACTCATCGTCGTTGGTTTTTCTCTGCAAGATACGATTGTGACGTTTGACCGCATTCGGGAAAATCTGAATCAAACTTAATCTTTTCGTAGAGGAGGTTGGTGAGAGTATTCAATTGTTCGATATTCTGGTCTGAATCTGAAGCGAAAGGCCGGTAGAGAAGTTGAACACGAAGATATTGGCTAAAAAAGACTTCGAAGGCTTGAGCTAAATTCAAGATGCAGTATGCGTAGTGCTTTGCATCTCGGAGTTCGTAGCAATCGTAGATGAGCATTTCAAAAGCCGAGTTTATCGAGTCACCGCTTATAATAAATGGCTGCCCGCAATCGCGATTGAGACAGACAACTTGCTTATGAGCTATCGGTTTTAGATATTCGAAATCGGAGGCTCGGTTGAAGATATTCTTGAAACCACACATCGGGCAATGTGCGGTGAAGTTCTCATACGTTGTCTGTATTTCTTCTGCATAGGGAATTCCAGCCATTGTCTTCCTCCTAGTTTGCCTAACGAACAAGAGATTCATACGGTAATGAAAAACAATCACGGTGGCCTTTAAATCAACCACCGCAATAATCGGCATTCGGTGAATGCTGTTGAACTAAGCCTGGAAAACAGATCAGGCTTCCTGATGAGGATAGTCTTCGTTTGGGCCAAAAGCTGTAATACGATTTGCCAAATCGTCCGGGCGATTTAGCAAATCGCCCTACAATGGGCGAAACGAAGACCGTCCCCAAATGGATGAATTGAGGCCAGTGTCGGGGCCGCCAGGTACGAAGGTATAGTTAGCAGACGAGCCACAATACCGGCCAGTAATTCTTTATGCGCCGGCTTCATCTGAACTGCCAGCAGCAGCGCCGGCTGCAAAATTGCGCCGCACAAAATCTTCTGCCAGCAGCAGGCTGCCGCCGGCGTGTTTGATTGTTTGCCGCAGGGTGGTCATCGTGTCTACTTCTTCTACCTGTTCCATCACAAACCATTGCAAGAAGTTGTGGCTGGTGTAATCTTTTTCCTGTTCGGCAATAGCCACCAGGTTGTTAATCTGGTTGGTCACTTTGATTTCCTGATCCAGGGCAAACTGCACGGCGTCTTCCGGGCTGCCAAAGTCATTGCGTAGTTCCGGCAGGCCGGGGATGATCGGTTTGGCCCCGGCTTCCAGCAGGAAGTGGACGAATTTCATGGCGTGCGTTCGCTCTTCGTCGGACTGGCGGTAGAAAAATCCGGCCAATTCCGGCAGGGATTCCCTGTCAAAGTAAACGGCAATGGCGGTGTACTGGGCCATTGCCGTAAATTCGCTTTGGATTTGGGCGTTCATTGCTGCGACAACTTTTGGTTTGATAATCATGGGGTTTTCTCCTTTGTGGTTGGTTGCTGGCAGCTGGCGCATTTACCGGCTGCCAGCAACTGTAATTTTAGAAGCGTAATATGGCGCCAATGTTACCATACGGGCGCATGAACAACAGATTGTCCGGGTCGCGCACGATTTCGACACGGCCGTTTTGCCCAAAGACCTGGGTGACGGCCGTATTCACAATATCAGTCACGTGAATCATCGCGCCGCCGCAGTAGGGGCAGATTTCCTCTTCCGTTGTGGTCAGGGCGTGACATTGTTGGCATTCACGGCCGTCATGCGTGTAACCGGCGGCGGTCAAAAGCGTCTGGATGCGCCCCTGCTGGAGCGATTGTAACGTTTCTTCCAGGCCGCTGACCGCTTTACTTTTCTGCCCCAGATAGCCGATCCACGTTTCCAGCGTTTCCTTTTCTGCCTGAGCTTCCGCGGCTTGGACCAAAGGGGCTACGGCGTCCCGCACCTGGTTGTAGTTGGTTTCCAACGGCAAGGTAAACGTACCGATCAGCTTATCCTGCCACGTCTGGGGCAGTTCCTGACTCAACTCTTCCGGGATTTGGTCCACGCCGCCGATTGCCAACCAGCGCCAGCCGGCCTGCTCTCCGATCTTTTCGATGAAACTGACGAGATGGCGCAGGTGACGTTTGCGCTGTTCGGCCAGCCACTGCTCATGGTTGTGCGCGCCCAGGCCTACGGCTCTGGTGCGTTGGGCCACGTCATCCCATTCGGAAATAGTGTATTCGGCGGCTTCTCCCAGATAGTAAAGGAAGAAACGGCCGTGCTGCCCATCCGCCAATACTACCCCGGTCGGTTCATGTTCGTCCATTTGCAAAAGCAGCGGCGTCAGTTCCGCCGTTTTGTCCCACAGGAGCGTGTCCTGGGGCGGCTCCGGCAGGTGATAATGGATGAACGTGCTGTATTTGACTTTATGTTTGCCCTTGAGAGAGATACGTTCCGGTACGGCAAACAAAGCCAGCCCCCGCGCCTGGGGACGGCCGTATTCCTTCCGCACCAGCTCCTTGATATTCTCCGCCACAACGTCAAACATTTTGCGGCTGTCCTTGTCCTCAATTTGCGCCCGCATATTTTCTACCAGATGATCATAGCGAGTAGACCAGGGCGCATCCTTCAACCGCTCCGGCGTCATATCCAGGTACAAAGAGAAGATGCGGGCTTCGGGAAAAGATAATCCCTGCAATTGTTTGATTGTTTCCCCAGTCACAAAATCGTAACCGCGTTCATCATCACCAAGCAAAGAAAGCTGCAATTCATCTTCGGGTAAAATTGTAACTGTTGACATAATATTACTCCATTTTTTAGAAGCTCAACTTCTCCGGGAAATTGAGCTTCTTGCAGTTGTTTATTGTTCTTGTAGGGGAACCGCCACCATTTCTTCACCAATTATTTTAGGCTGCACTTCCAGATCGTTGACGACGGCGATAACGTGGGGGTATTGGGCGGCAATTTCTTCGGCTGCCCGGCGCGCTTCCGGGCTGGTGACAACGCCGGTCAGGGTAGCGATGCCTTGCTGGAAGGCTACGTCTATTTCCTGCGCCTGCGTGCGTTCGTCAGCCTGGATAGCGGCCAGAATTTCATCCCGGATGGCGGCGCTGGTGGTCAACGCATTGTCCACGTCCACTACGCCGCTGACGCCGCGGGCGATCTTTTCCGCTTCCTGGCGTTGGGCTTCATTCTTTACGTGACCGAATAAGCGCATAATCCCGTTTTGCAGGTCAAGCTGCACGTGCCGGAAGTTGGGGATGGCGTCATCCAATCGCTGCCGCAAATCCTGCAGGATGTCTGCCGGCGGGCGGGGCGTATACCGGGCAAAATCCTGGATTTCTTCGTTGGTTTTGCGGATGTAGACGCCTTTTTCGCCGATTTCGTCTACGGCCGTCATGGGAATAATCACCTGATACGGGAAGATACCTTTCCGGGCAATGACGTACAAAATATCGCCTGTTTCCGGGTTGACCAGCAAATGATCAATTTTGGCGACCATCCCCTCCAAACTGTAAATGGGCATACCCCGCTCCAGAACCTTCTCCTCCGGATCAATACCTTCCCGGATAGTCTGCCGGATTTGGGGCACGTGGTAATCATCAAGGATCACCGGGCCATACGCCGTAGCCCAGTGGAGAACTTCATCGCTCCGGTAAGGGTTGTAGGCTCCCGGTGCGGGCGTTCTGAACTCCACTTCCCGGTATTCCGGGTAGTTTGCCAGTGCCGCGCAATCAATTTTCAGGTAAATATCGTCTTTGGTTGTCAGTTCCACCGCGCTGAGAGGCAAAACACGGTCTTTTTTCTGGAGATGACCTTTTTCTACAATCAGGTCAGTAATGCGTTTGGTGTGAGGATCAATGACAATTTTAACGAGACGTCCGGCACGGCCGTTTTTGCAATGCACCGCCGCGCCGATATTCAAGGTAATACCAAACATCTTGTCTACCTCCGGTATATGAGATTTTCAATGCCCATCATAGGCAGACAAGGTCAATTTTACGTTGGAAAAATGTTAACAAAACATATACGGGGGCGTGATGCGTGAATGCGTGATGCGTGACAAAACAATCACGCACCACGCATCACGCATCACGCATCACGATTCGCTTAAAACATATTGGCGATAAGTAGGTTCGTACATCGCTTCCTTCATAAATTGCCGCAGGTTGGCGGGGCGAGGAACAGTTGCCAGATTTTGCGCGTAGGCGACTTTGGCTACGGCCGTAGCAATCACCGCCGACACCCGCCGAATATCGCTCAGAGGCGGATAAATCCGGCCCTGCTCCAGATCATTCTGGTCTACCAGTTCCGCCAGCGCCTTTGCCGCCGCCATAAACATCTCATCCGTCACGTGGCGGGCATTGGTGGCCACTACGCCCAGACCGACGCCGGGAAAGATGTAGGCGTTATTCCCCTGCCCCGGCACAAAGGTTTGCCCGTTGTACTGCACCGGATCAAAGGGGCTGCCGCTGGCAAAAACAGCCCGGCCTTCCGTCCATTGGTACGCCTGCTCTGCCGTGCATTCCGAATTGTCCGTGGGGTTAGAGAGGGCGAAGATAATCGGCCGCTCGTTGAACCGGACCATCATCTCAATGACCGGCTGGGTAAACATCTGCGGCTGACCGGAGACGCCAATGATGCCAGTGGGTTGCAGCATCTCTACCGCTTCCAGAAAGGTAGCCGCCGGGGCATGGTCATGGGCATAAGGCAGCTTATGTTCCGCCAAATTGGCCCGGTTCTTGACCACCAGTCCTCTGGAATCTACAAACCAGCATTTTTGCCGCGCTTCCGCCTCGGTCAACCCTTCTTCCATCATGGCAGAGACGATCAAATCGGCAATGCCCACGCCGGCTTCGCCTGCCCCCAAAAAGAGGAATACCTGGTCTTTCAACTGCCCGCCGGTGACGCGCATGGCGCTGTACAGGCCGGCCAGGGCCACGGCGGCCGTCCCCTGGATGTCGTCGTTGAAGGTGCGGATGCGGCGGCGGTATTTGTGCAGCAGGCGGAAGGCGTTGTGGTTGCCAAAATCTTCAAACTGGATGAGGGCGTTGGGGAAGTGGTCGGTGACGGCCGTCACAAACTCCTCCACAAACGCATCATACGCCTCACCCGTCAGCCGTCGCTGCTGCAAGCCCAGGTAAAGGGGATTGTCCAGCAGTGCCTCGTTGTTTGTGCCCACGTCCAGGGTGATGGGTAACGTCGTGGCCGGGTCAATGCCCCCGCAAGCCGTGTACAGAGAAATCTTGCCCACGGGGATGCCCATGCCATTGGTTCCCAGGTCGCCCAGGCCCAAAATACGCTCTCCGTCCGTCACCACAACGACGCGCACGTCGTCGTGCGGCCAGTTGGCTAATACCTCGTCCATTTCCCCCCGATCTGCGGCAGAAATGTACAGGCCGCGCGGCCGTTGGAAGATTTGGCCGAACTCCTGGCACGCTTTACCTACCGTTGGTGTGTAGATGATGGGCATCATCGTTTCCAGATGGTCAATCACCACCCGGTAAAACAAAGTCTCATTTCGGTCTTCCAGCGCCATCAGGTAGGTGTACTTGTGCAAGTCGTCCTGAATGCGGTCAAAATTTTGCAGAATGCGCCGCTCCTGCAATTCCTGGGTGAG
>JALUPA010000052.1 GCA_027054335.1 Ardenticatenaceae bacterium | reverse complement strand
CGGCTAACCTGGCCCGGCGCACCATTGAAATTCTGGAGCCATATGAGGTAATTGTCCTCCCCGGCGGCTCCTGCACCACGATGATTCGCCTGGAATACGTCCATTTGCTGGCGGATGAACCGGATTGGCTGCGCCGGGCAAAGAAGCTGGCAGCCAAAACGTTTGAGTTGAGCCAGTTTTTGACGCGGGAAGGGGCGGCACTGCGCGGAAAGGCTGCCGCTCCCCCCATTACCTACCACGACTCCTGCCACATGTGCCGCATGTTGGGTTTACGGGAAGAACCGAGGCGGGTGCTCACGGCCGTAGGCTACACCATCACCGAAATGGCCGAACCGGACCGCTGCTGCGGCTTTGGCGGTCTCTTCTCCGTGCGTATGCCCGAAGTGTCCAACACCATGACGGCCGACAAACTGCGTCAGGCGCAGGAAACCGGCGCGCGTACCATCGTTACGGCCGATCCCGGCTGCCTGATGCAGATGCGCGGCCTGGCTGAAGGGGTGGCAGTGAAGCATTTGGCGGTGGTGCTGGAAGAAGTGACAAGGTGACAAGGTGAAGGGGTGACGAGGTGATTGGACGGCCGATTACAGTCAAAAAATTCAGAGAAGCGGCGTCTGTGGCGATTGCGGACGCGCGGCTGCAAAGCTCGCTGGAAGGGGCGACGGGGCGGTTCCGTTCGGCGCGGGAGGCGGCGCTGGCAGAACTGCCGGACGCTGACGAGATGCGCGACTATTTTAAGCAACTGCGCGAGGCTACGCTGGCCCAGCTGGCCCGGCATCTGGAAACGTTTGAAGCCAACGCCAGCAAAGCCGGGGCGCAGGTGCATTGGGCGGGGGACGCCCAGGAAGCCAGCCGGATTGTCCTGGACATTGCCCGGTCACGCGGCGTAGAAATTGTGACCAAGAGCAAATCTATGGCTACGGAGGAAATCCGGCTGAACGAGGCGCTGGCCGAAGCGGGCATCACGCCGGTGGAGACGGATTTGGGGGAGTGGATTATCCAGTTGGCCCAGGAGCCGCCTTCCCACATCATCGCCCCGGCCATCCACAAGACGAAGGAGCAGGTGGCCGACCTGTTCAGCCGGGAATCGGGCAAGCCGTTATCGGCGGCGGATATTCCTCAACTGACGGCTGAAGCGCGGCGGATGCTGCGAGAGAAGTTTTTGGCGGCGGGAATGGGCGTCAGCGGCGGCAATATGATGGTGGCGGAGACGGGCAGTGTGGTTTTGGTGACGAATGAGGGGAACGGCCGTATGGTCACCAGCGCCCCGCCCGTCCACGTTGCCGTCATCGGCATCGAAAAAATTGTGCCGGACTGGAACGGGGCGGCCGTGTGGCTCTCCTTACTGGCCCGCAGCGCTACCGGCCAGCCCATGTCCATCTACACCAGCGTCATCACCGGCCCGGCCCGCGCCGACGACCCGGACGGCCCGGAAGAGGTGCATATTGTGCTGCTGGACAACGGCCGCAGCCGCCTGGTCAACACAGAATACGAAGAAGTCCTGCAATGTATCCGCTGTGGCGCTTGCCTGAACATCTGCCCCGTCTACCGAGAGGCGGGCGGTCACGCCTATGGCAGCCCGTACAGCGGCCCGATTGGGGCGGTCGTCTCTCCCCTGCTCTTTGGCCTGGAAAATTACCCGGCCCTGCCCCAGGCCAGCACGTTATGCGGCGCCTGCCTGGACGTCTGCCCGGCGCGGATTGACCTGCCGCGTATGCTCCTGGCCCTGCGCGCCGAGGAGGTGGAGCGGCGTCTCCTTCCCTGGCATGAACGTATTGCGGAGGAAACGGCCGCCGCTGTGCTGGCGCGTAAGCGGGTGATGGGGTTGTCGGGGAAGGCGTTGCGGGTTTTGCAACGGCCGTTTGCCCGGGATAATAGTCTCAATGTGCCTGACAAGCTGAATCCGGCGGACGGCCGTAAGCTGCCCTCGCTGGCTAAAAAATCATTTCATCAATTGTGGAACGACGGAGAAGTCTGAATTCTGGTGTATAATCAAGGTAAATGCCGCTATACCGATGAAAAAAACGACAAAGAGGTGCAACTATGAATCAAAAAATGATCGGCCGTTACATTGTGACTGATCCGGAAATCTGTCACGGAAAACCGACATTTCGCGGGACGCGAATTATGGTGTGGCAAGTTCTGGAGCAAGTTGCCAGCGGTATGGCCTGGGAAACAATTGAAGAAGAATGGCATGGTAAAGTGACAAAAGATGCTATTGCGGAAGCTGTGCATTTAGCCAGCCGCGCTTTCATAGAACATGCCGATGATTACGCCCTTGAGTTAGCCCCGGCATGATTATCTTGGACGAAAATTTTCCCGACAGCCAACGTCAACTTTTGAAAAGTTGGCGTATTTCTTTTAAGCAGATTGCTTTTGAACTGGGCCGGGAAGGATTAAAAGATGACGGAATCATCCCTTTGTTGCACCAGTTGAAGAATCCGACATTTTTTACGCTGGATAGCGACTTTTTCAAACCCAAATTGCGCCACGGCCAATACTGTCTGGTTTATCTGGATGTCGGGCAATATGAATCAGCTTCTTTCATCCGCAGAACATTGAAACATCCCGACTTTAATACCAAAGCCAAGCGGATGGGAAACATCATACGGGTTTCTCACAAGGGAGTTATCGTCTGGAAAATGCACGCAGCAGAGAAAGAGTTATATCCTTGGGATTAACGCGCTTTCAGAAAAAGGTGGAATTACCTGCAAAAACGTTACAGGGTGGCAACGGCCGTTTGCCCGGGGCAATAATCTTAATGTGCCTGAGAGGATCAATCCGGGGGACGGCCGTAAGCTGCCGTCGCTGTCTAAAAAATCATTTCATCAATCGTGGGAAGATGGAGAGGTCTAATTCTGAATTTTAGGGTTATAATAAATCTATGACGATGAAGATCACCGGTATCATCTGGCTAAAAACTATCATTGAAAAACTGGATTAGAAACACAACATTTATCCTGAAGAAGTGGAAGAAGTTTTCAGGAACAGGCCAGAATACCGGTTTTTGGAACGCGGTAATATTGATGGTGAGAATGTCTATGCGGCTTACGGCCGTACTGATAGCGGTAGATATATCACTATTGTTTTTATTCGCAAGGCCGGAAGCAAAGCGCTAATAATTAGCGCTCGCAATATGGACAAAAAGGAACGCAAACAATATGGACGAAAAAATTGACCCCATTCCCCCAGATATGACCATTCGTGAAGCCTCCACTTTTTGGGACACGCACAGCGTGGCTGATTATCCCTCGCACATTGTCGAATTTGAATACGAACCAGACGATAACATAACAATTGTCGCTATTGCACCTGATATTGCCCAACTGCTCGAACAACAGGCCCAAAAAAGCGGCGTCTCTGCGGAAACATTGGTCAACTTGTGGATTCAGGAAAAATTGAGCGTGGTTTCGTAGGATGAACACACGAGACGAAATTTTAACCGGTTACGCGCCAAGACCAGAGAAGCCGAGTTACCCGCTCCCTGGCAATCCCGCCGCCATTTTGCCGATCTGGCGGAACGGTTCAGCCAATCATTGACGGCCGTACACGGAGAAGTCATCCACGCGGCCAGCCTGGAAGAAGCGCTACAGCGAGTGAGAAATGTGATCGCCGAGTTGGGGGCGCAAAAAGTGGTAGTGAACAGGGTACGGCCGTTAACCGACATCCCCTGGCGCGAAAAATGGCCGCAGGCAGACTGGTTCCAGGTCGGCCAGACGGAAGGAGATTTGCGCGCCTTTTGCGCGACGGCCGACCTGGGCATCAGCGGCACAGACGATGGCGATTGGCGTGCACGGCCCCAAACAGTTTATCGTCGTGTTGTATGCTGATGAAACGGCCGTAATCTGACTGCTGCTCCCTTCCAGATTGAACCAATCTCTGCGACAGAGGTTAAAATGAGTTGTTTATACTCAACGTGGGCACAATCTGACATTTTTACAGAGTAAAAAGTGTCAGTTTATGACCGCGAGCAGCATAGGTAACATATTGTGGTTAATTTTCGGCAGCTTTATCGCCGCTATGAGCTACATCATCGGTGGGGCATTGCACTGCCTGACCATCATCGGCATTCCTTTTGGCGTTCAGTCCATCAAATTAGCACAGTGCGGCGTAAGTTTCTCAGAGGTCCATAGTAACCGCTTTAGCGGTTCATCTCGACTAAAGTCGTTACTACAAACCATCATGTTATTTACGCCTTAGTGTATTAGGCATCACTAATCTGACCCCTCTTGGCAAAGAAGTCTCCCGCGTGGAACGGGATAACAGTTTCCTGTTCCTGGTGATGGACGTCATCTGGATCGTCCTGTTTGGTTGGGAAATCGCTACTCCTAACGGATTTTGTGTATTAGCCAGGTCGCCCTCCTAATGAAGAAGCAATCAAGAAATTGTGCAACCAATTGTTATGGTAGCGGATACGCTGGGCAAATGGGGAGCGTCCGCGCATGATACGTGTGCCATACTTTGCGCTGGATTTCTTGATGTACGTTTGGTCGCGTTCGCTTCTTTGTCTGATTTTTAGCCAGGTGTGTAAGAAACAGAGGATGATCAGGTTTAAGATGGAGAATATTCAACCCTATTTGCTGCTTTTACACAAAACCCGTTAGAACCAGTAATTTTTTAACCTTCATCAAAATCACCCTACAACACAAAAAGGGAGCGTTGTTGTAACAACACTCCCTTCAATAGTCAAAACATATAAGCTATGGGGCTGTAGCGTAGATGCAGTCGCCGCCATTGCCGCTAGCGCCGTGCTGTCCACCGCGGGTCATGTTACCTGTGCCGGCTGCGCCCTGGACGCCCATACGACCCTGACCGCCTTGCCCGGCCTGTCCGCCACGATGGCTTTGCATCCAGTCTACCTGCTCCTGGGTGACAAGGCCATTAGCCACAGCGTCCTGAGCGGCATTCGCGTGAACCGCATCCATCACGGCCTGCAAATCGGCCAAATCCATACCTTGCGCCAGAGCTAAGGTAGCCAGGGTTTCCCCGTTGGCGATGGCCGCTTCAAAATCAGCCACGCTCAGTCCCAATGCTTCGGCCAGAGCGGCGTGCATATCCGCTTCGTCTACGGCCATGATGCCCAGACCGCCGCCATGGCTGCCTGCTGCCTGCCCGTGCCGCTGGCTGCTGCCGGGTACGGCGTCGGGATTAACGGGGCCTTGGGCGGATACGGCCGTTACGCCCACCAAGGCCACTACTGCTACAAAAACTGCTAACAAACCTGTCATTGTCCAAAACTTTTTCATGATTTACTCTCCATTTTTCGGTTATGCGGTGACCTGTCTGACCACCGCTGTTTGTTTACTGAACTGCCCAAAGCATAACCGAGAAGTATGAAGAGGATGTGAAGAACTCATGTAAAGCGTATGTAGCTGCAAAATGGAACAGGGTCGCCACAAAGACAAGCCCTGTTTGCACCACCAAACAAAGGCGAACTCGCCAACAGGCAACGATACAGACAGATAATCACTGATGGGCATATGCAGAGCGTGTCCATCGGCCACCATCTGCAAGTTGCAAATCCTGATTGAGTTGTTTGATGTGATGGAGGCGGGGGACGAGAGACGGCCGTAACCGGGGCACATACAGTTTCGTTTGCAGAAGCGTTTCGTTCACGCTGTCATTATAACGAAAATGAGGGGGTTGGGGAAACGGCCGTTGTTTATCTACCCTGTTATGACCACTTTTCCGCTGGTATGTCCCTTTTCAACATAGTGAACAGCTTCCGGAACCTCGTGGAGCGGGTACGTCCGGTCAATAACCGTTATGAGTTTGCCCGCCTCAATGAGGTCTCTGAGGTGATCCAGGTCCTTCTGGCTGCGTCTGGTACTCAGGGAAACGAGCGCCTGGCTCACGAATGGCGACAAGATGGCTGCCTTGATAATGCGATCAAGAGGACCAAGCCAACGGCCGTCTGAGTCCCCGCTGCTCAAAACGAGTCTCCCCTTAGGCGTGAGCGCGCGCCGGCAATGGGATGGCGAATGCGTCCCGCCCAACTGAAAGATGAGATCGTACTTCTGACCATTCTGGGCAAAGTCCTCCCGGGTGTAGTCAATAACTTGGTCTGCGCCCAGTGAGCGCACCATCTCCAGGTTCTTTGTACTACACACGCCGGTTACGTGCGCGCCCATCACCTTCCCGATTTGTACGGCAAATGTACCCACACCGCCGGAAGCCCCAATGATCAAGACCCTTTGCCCGGTCTGCAACTCTCCAGCGTCGCGCTGTCAAATTACGCCCGTAAATGTACCGCCCATTTACGGCAATGGTGTACCACCTGTTTACGGCAATGATGTACCGGTCGCATCCATCTACCTCAAGCTGTTAACCTTTCCTCAAAACTGAATAAA
>JALUPA010000051.1 GCA_027054335.1 Ardenticatenaceae bacterium | reverse complement strand
CGGCGGTCATGTTAGTACATCGTATGATGGCCGCAGGCCATGCGCAGGGTATCTATTTCGGGTTACCCACCATGGCCACTGCCAATGCCATGTATGACCGTATGGCCGACGTATATCAACACCTGTACCTGTATCAGGGAGACCTTAAACCTTCACTGGTGTTGGCCCACGGTGCGCGTGATCTTTCAGCACAATTTCGACAGGCCATTCTTGCAGCACCCGACGAACGATCGAAAAACTATGGTGACGAAACTGAACCTGCCGGTAGCCATTGCGGCTCCTGGCTGGCGGACAACCGCAAAAAAGCATTGCTGGCCGAAGTGGGTGTGGGCACGATAGATCAGGCACTTATGGCCGTTTTGCCGGTACGCCATCAGTCTCTACGCCTGCTGGGTCTGCTTGGGAAATTGCTGGTGGTGGATGAAGTGCATGCGTGTGATGCCTATATGAATCGTTTGCTGTGCAGTTTGTTGCAAGCCCACGCGGCCAGTGGTGGTAACGCTATTCTGCTTTCGGCCACGTTGCCGGTCAAACAGCGTCAGCAATTGACAAACGCCTTTGCTGAAGGTGCTGGTTGGGAGAAACGCGCATTGTGTAAAACCGGTGAAAATGACTACCCGCTGTTCACCCATGCACATACCGCCGGGCTTGGTGAAACAACGTTGGCCACCTGTGACAGCGTGCGGCGTAAGGTAAAAGTCGATATGGTGCATTCGCTGGAGGATGTCGAAAAGCGGTTACTGGCCGCCGTCAATGCCGGGCAGTGTGTTTGCTGGATACGTAACACCGTTGGCGATGCCCGTGAGTCCTTTGCCCGTTTGCGTGCCCTGTACCCGGATTGGCCCATCGATCTGTTTCATGCCCGCTACGCCATGCAAGACCGGCTGGATATCGAACAGCGCATTGTTGAACGCTTTGGTCCTGAGGACAAACCCGATGAACGTCGCGGACAGGTGCTTATCGCCACGCAAGTTGTAGAGCAATCCCTTGATCTCGATTTTGACCTGCTGATCACTGATCTTGCTCCCATCGACCTCATCATTCAGCGTGCCGGGCGGCTGCATCGCCATGCACGCGGCGTGCGGGATGAGCCCGTGCTGGTCATTAACGGGCCTGATCCGGCCGAAGACATTAGCGCTACCTGGTTCAGGGGTTATTTAAAGGGCGCGAGTTATGTCTACCCCCACCATGGCCAGCTCTGGCTCACCGCCCACCTGCTCAAACAACGCGGCGGTTTTCATATGCCTGAAGATGCTCGTTATCTCATCGAAGGAGTCTATGACTCGGCAGACTATCCGCCCGTTCTGGATGAGATTTCACAAGAGGCCGAAGGACATGCCAGTGCCAGCGGCAGTCTGGGTGCGCTTAATACCCTGAATATTGAAAACGGTTACAACAGTGATGATGAAAACCGCTGGTGGGATGAAGCCAAAATTCCGACCCGGCTGGCCGAAGTGGAGACCACCACTGTCTATCTCGCCCGTTGGGACGGAGCGAGTCTGGAACCATGGATCAGTGATGGCGACCACCCCTGGCCACGCAGTGCAGTGCAAATACGCCAGGATATGGCAAACACGGAAGCACCTCGTGATGACATCAGCACAGAAATAATTGAAGCCTGCCGTGAACGTTTGCCTGCCAAAGGCAAGTGGGGAGTATTGTTACCATTGACGGCTGTTGATGGTGATGATTGCTGGAAAGGGTGCGTGCTCAATATAGAAGGAGCAGAAATGACATTTTATTACGATCCGAAGCAGGGGCTGATGAAAGAGGACGAACGTCAATCGCAGGAGGCATTGTGACAAATCTGATATTGGACAACTGGCTACCCATTCGCCGCGCCAAAGGGGCAAAAGCAATGATCGCTCCCTGGCAGATCACCGAACAGCATGATACTGA
>JALUPA010000050.1 GCA_027054335.1 Ardenticatenaceae bacterium | reverse complement strand
CTTTACCCTCTTCGCCCTGAGCATCGTCGGTGGAGCGGCAGCGGGCAATCCCCAATGGGCTTTCCTGACAGACGGCATTGTAACGCGGTTGGAAATCACCGGCGTGGTGGAAAATGTCGTCCGGGCGCAAGAAAGCCTGTCCGCCTTGAGTACGGTCGTGATCTTCCAGTTGTTCTTCCGTTCCATGTCCAGCGCCATGCTGGGCTTTTCCGGCTATGAGGTCATTCCGGCCAGCGGTAAACACGCTGCCCGGCCCAAATGGAAAGTTATCAATACGGCGCTGACGTTAGCGGCTATCTTCCTTATCGGTACCGGCATCGTGCAGCTTTTTGGGGCCAAACAGTGGAATATTCCGGCTACAGAAGGATACAGCACCCTGCTCATCGAATACGAAATTATTGCCGCTCAGGTTTTGGGAAAAGGCATCACGCCGCAAGACGTGGCCATAACTGATGAAGATGTAGTAGCGGCTGAAGAACTTTATGCCCTGCAACCGGCGCAACGCGCCGAAGAAGAATTATTGGGTCAGGAAGAACCGCCGCCGGTAGACCTGGCCGGGCTAAGCCGCGAAGAGTATGTAGAAACAGTCTCCCAGGATATTGCCTTATCCCGCGCCTTGAATCAGGCCATCCTGAACACACCAGGAGCAACTTTTCTGATTATATCCGGCACGTTGTTAGCGATTATCCTGCTGCTGGCTCAGGGGGGCGGTTATATAGGGGGTGCGGCCGTCGCCGCCAATGCGGCCCGATTGGGTCGGCTGCCCAATATATTTTCTGATGATCGTATTGGTATCGCCGTTATCTGGGGTGTTTCCGCTATTCTCATTCCTATTATCCGGGAAGTGGTGGTAGTAGAAGCGTTTTATGCTTTTGGTTTTGTCAGCGCCTTTGTCATCACCAGTACCACCGTATTTTTTGTACGCACCAGCGCCATGCAACAGCGCGGTATAGAACCTGATTCAGGCGAGGCTAAATCACTTAAATTTGCCGGTTTGCGGGGCATGGTCGCCAGTTACTTTATGATGGCTGTTCTGGTCACTCAAAAAACCGAGGCTTTACCTGTCATTATTGTCTCTGGCATAATCATCACCATTTTCCAGATTCTTTACGCCAGGGGCGGCCTTAAGCGAGAAAAACACAAATTGGCAATGTTGGAATACACCTCGCCGGGTTTGTATAAACCTGTATACCACTCAGGTATTCAACGGGCACACGACCAGGCCCGACAGCGGGGTATCGCCGACGTGGTGGAAGACTTGATCAAGAAGGGTGCTTTTGCCAAATTTAATGTTGGCCCGGAACGAGTGGAAACGCTGGTCAGCTATTTATTTAATGTGGACCCCTCGCTTTTTCACAGACATGCTGACAATCACCATGAAAGAACTGAAGAACCCAGTGTTGAACTGGAACAAACCTATCAGGAAGCTTATAGTGAGGGGGATGAGATATTGAGGGTAGTCGAGTCCTATTCCCATTTTGGCATTTTCACGTTTATCAACAATTATTATATTAATTGGGTTGACACAGAACGAGGGCGAGATGCTTCTATCGTACAGCGAGCTATGCTCGACATCCTTTTCCCCATGACTGAACACGATGTTATCTGGCAGGAGTTTCAGGAATTTGAGCCGAAGACCCAGCCAGAGGAAATATGGCAGTTCAGCCGCCACCGTTATCTGTGGGCCAAAGATCAATGGCCTAATCTGAGTGACCGCATTACCACCATTTGGACGCTCCAGGATTTCGATCTTCTTTCCAAAGATATTGATGTCAAAACGGTTATTTCTGTAGCAGGCGGAAAACAACAAATGCTGGTGAAAATACCGCCAAGATCGTCAGAGGACTCTACAAATTAGCCACTCGGCGGCGGGGGAGGAGTTGGTGTAGGCGGCTCGGGGG
>JALUPA010000049.1 GCA_027054335.1 Ardenticatenaceae bacterium | reverse complement strand
CAAAAACCGGGGCTTTTTATAGAGTGATTTGCAAATTGCTTGTTGGCTAGTACACTGAGGCGTAAATAACATGACGGTTTGTAGTAACGACTTTAGTCGAGATGAACCGCTAAAGCGGTTACTACGAACTTACGCCGCACTGCACTAGAAAGCTAACGAGTCATCATCAGCCTGAGTATCAGCTTCGTCAACAACCATCTCGGTTTCTTCAACCACCATTGCGCCGGCATCGTCTGCCTGGCTGTAACTGTCGTCTTTAGCCCAGGCGGATAATTCAATGGTAAAGGAATCAAAGAAGCTCTGGGGTGGTAACGTACCGCCTGTACCATATTGCATTTCTTTGATGGTCGCGTTGACAATCAATGTGGCTGTTTCCAGAACGATGACTTCGTTTTCCCGTGCCAGAACTGGTTCGCCCTTGGGGGCCAGTTTGGCTCTGAGTGCTTCGTCAAAGTAAGCATGGTCGCTCATAACAACCTTGGTCTCGGTACGAATATCGTTTTTGTCGAAGAGCCACACTTCAAAAGCTGTCACGTTCTTGGGGATGTCCGTGCCGATGGTTTCAGATACGCCGACGCCACACTCACCCAGGAAATCACCATCAGTGTTTTCGATGCTGAAAGAGTCATCGTAGTTATCACGGCCGTAATTGTAAGTGCTTTGGAAACGGGCCAACGGCGTAACGGCGCCTTCCCTGTCGGCGAACTCGTCTGTCGTTGTCGGTGGTACTCCCGCCATTTCATCCAGAAAGGTGGGGCCTGTGTCTTCTGGTTCAGTCAAAGCGCTGCGCTTCTTCAAAACGTAATAGATAGCGCCAGCCAACACAACCAACAGCAAAAGCAACAGGAGAATAACGCCTAGGTTAGCCCCGCCCTCTTCCGGCTCTGCCGGTTCAACCGGAGGCGCTCCGGGAACCAGATTGGGGCAGCCTTGCGGGTCCAATACCATAGCCATGCGGTTAACGTTGGCCTGGGCTGCTGAGTCTGCTACGGCACCGCCGTAAGCGCAAATATCTGTGGCGGCATCAGGCCAATCACGGAAAGCATTCTGCACAACGGCCGTATCCCCATTTAAGGCATACGTATCCGCCGCCATCTGAATATATAATTCCTGATAATCCTGAGAAAGTTGATGCGGTCGGGAGTCTGTCCACTTGACCGGCATTAACCCCCACCCCAAAACAACCAGGCCGATAAACAAACCAACCAAAAATGCAACCAGAGCCGTAATACCCGGGTTTTTCTTAAAATAATCCATATGGCACCTACCTTTATGGCCCCGTAGGGACGCAATTATGTCATCCCCTCTGCACTGATTATCTTACCATAACTAAAAAGTCAGTCAAGTTTTATGTTTAATTCTTTCCCTCTTATTTTGCCTGTGGTATACTTTTTCCAGAGTATTTGTGTGAAAACTGTTGGCTAGTTGTGATGCGTGATTCGTGATGCGTGATTTTCAAGAACATTTATCACGCATCACGAATCACGCATCACGTTAAAGTGGAGGCGTTGAGTTGGCAAACGATCGTGCCCGCTACGAAGATGCACTAAACAGAGGCCATTCCTACAGTTGGGATCAGGACTGGGAAAAGGCTATACAGGAATTTGAAACGGCCGTTGCCGAATTCCCCAAAGAACCCGCCCCCTACGCCGGTTTAGGTATGGCCTACCTGGAACTGGAACAATTGGACAAAGCCCTGGAAAACTACAAACTGGCCGCTCGTTACTCCCGTGGCGACATCATCTATCTGCGTCAGGTAGCCGACGTCCAGGAACGCTTGGGCCAACTCAGCGAAGCCGGCAAAACCTACATGGCCATTGGCGAGATTGAACTCAACCGGCGCAAGCTCAACGAAGCTATGGACAATTGGAACCGCGCCGTGCGCCTGGAGCCAAACCTGCTGCG
>JALUPA010000048.1 GCA_027054335.1 Ardenticatenaceae bacterium | reverse complement strand
CAACCCCCACCGCTCTACCCCCGGCTGTGCGCCTGGAAAATATGCAAATTGTCCCTCAAAAATTCAATAACTGTGGCCCGGCCAACCTGTCCATCAATCTGGCCTATTACGGATTGGACGACGGTCAACTGAAAATTGCTGACGCCATTCGCCCCACCTACGAAGACCGCAACGTTTCCCCTGGGGAGATGACAGATTATGTCAATAACCAGACCCCCCTGCGAGCGCAAACATTCAGCGGCGGCGATTTGACCATTCTCAAACAGTTGCTGGCCGCCGGGTTTCCCGTCATCATCGAAAAAGGGCTGATTCCCAATGAATGGGAAGGTTGGATGGGGCATTACCTCACTCTGGTCGGCTACGATGACGCGCAGCAACAATTCCTCACCTTCGACACTTTCCTCGGCCCGTGGGACAGCAGCGGGCGGGAGGAAACGTATGAGTTTATTGAGAATCAGTGGCAGCATTTCAACTACACTTTCCTCCTGGTTTACCCGCCGGAAGAGGAGACGCTGGTACAGGAAATTGTGGGGGACGATCTGCTTGATCCACTGACGATGTGGCAAAAAACGGCCGTAAAAGCCCAAAGCGACATTGAGACTAACCCGGAAAACGCTTTCGCCTGGTTTAACCTGGGTACCAGCCTGACCCGCCTGGGTGCGCTGACCGACAACACGTCCTACTACACGAATGCCGCCGCCGCCTTTGACCAGGCACGCACGCTGGGGCTGCCCTGGCGGATGCTTTGGTATCAATTCCAACCGTATGAAGCGTATCTGCAAAACGGCCGTGCCGCCGACGTTCTCACCCTGGCCCAAGCCACCCTGGACAGCGGCGGCGGTCAATTTGTGGAAGAAACGTGGCTCTATCGCGGCCGCGCCTACCAGCAACAAGGCGATTTTGCCCGCGCCGCCGCCGACTATCGTCGCGCCCTGGAACTAAAATCCGGCTGGCCCGAAGCGCAAGAAGCGCTAGATAGCCTCGATTGACACAATTCGTTGTACTTTCCCCTCAATATTTACGGAAAAACTGCAAAACCCGCTCCATAAACAAAGCATCCCCACCGCCATTAAACGTGTGCGGCAGGCCATCGTAAAAGAAACATTCGTAAGGATGATCCATCTCCGCCAACTCGGCGCACAACTCCTCCGACCATTCCACCGGCACTACCGCATCGTCCCGGCTGTGCTGCACGCTGATCGCCGCATTGATTCGATCCAGATAGTTGATCGGAGAAATTACCTCTATCTGCTCAGGGGAAGCGGCCAACTCAAACTGCCCCCGTTGCCCGCCCGTCCAGGCTTGAATCCGCTCGTTATTTTTCTGCTCATCGCCGCTCATCGCCGCATAGAGAACGGCCGCTTTCAGGTAAGGGGCATTATTCACCGCCAGCACCCGTAAAGCTACTCCGCCCCCCATACTGTGCCCCCACAAATGAATATTGTCCGCATCCGCCCGGCGCAAATAACCTGTCTCATCCTGACTTTGCTCCCGAATAATGGCAATCAGATTCAACACGTCAGTGGCATACCCAATGCGGTATGGATTTGGCCCTTCATCCGAAGGCGGATAGTTACGGAAATTGGGGTGAATAACAAAGTAACCGGCCTCGGCCAGCACATCAGCATACCGCCGGGTGTAGGCTACCGTCTGGTACTCGGCCGGGGGAATGTAGCCGTGCAGCATAAGCACTACCGGGAACTGGCTACCCTCGTTAGGCACATTCATGTAACCGTAAATCGTCAAGCCATCGCTGGGATAGGTGATGAGGTAGCGGGTAAATTGATCGTTGCGCTCCAGTGTATCCACAATTTCCAGTTGGCCGCCACCATAGCTGCGGGCTGTCAGAGCGTCTATCGTCAGCGGGACGTACAAATCGGGGGTAGCGCTGGGAGTAGTAGTAGGGAGATGAGGG
>JALUPA010000047.1 GCA_027054335.1 Ardenticatenaceae bacterium | reverse complement strand
CCGGCAAAATGGCAAAATCGCCATGAAGCTGGATGAAGACGATCAGATTATCGGGGTGCAGATTTGCACCGAAGATGATGATGTGATGCTCACCACGGCTGATGGTCTGGCAATCCGCTTTCAGGTCACCGATGTACGGGTTTTCAAGGGGCGCGATTCCAGTGGCGTGCGCGGGATTCGTCTCGCACCAGGCAATCGGGTGATTTCCATGGCCATTCTGCGGCATTTGGAAACCACATCTTCGGAAGCGCGGGCCTATTTGAAACGGGCCAATGCGGCCCGCCGGGCTGAGGGAGACGAGGAGGCGGGTGCTGTTGATGAGGACATTGGTGAGGCGGATGCAGAGGCGGGGGAAGAGCCTGAAATCACTCCAGAGCGCTATCAAGAGATGGCGGCCGCAGAGCAGTTTGTGCTCACTGTTTCTGAAAACGGTTATGGCAAACGCACTTCAAGCTATGAGTTTCGGGTGACCGGACGTGGCGGCAAGGGCATCATGGCGATGATCGTCAATGCCCGCAACGGCCGGTTGGTCGCTGGTTTTCCGGTTGAAGAAAAAGATGAAATCATGCTGGTGACCGATGGTGGCAAGCTGATTCGCACGCCCATCCATGATGTTCGCATTGCCGGCCGCAACACCCAAGGTATGAAGAAGGTTCTGAAAAGAACACGGCAACGGGTGCAGATACTCCCCCGTCTCCCCCATCAACAGGGCCGCAGTAGAAGATAGAAAGTTGTATAAAGAGATATCAAATGATATCAGCGCCCCCCGGCATTGACACTTATTTATTTGAAAGTCCCCCGTGAACAATTCTCAAGCCGTTGATTCTGCTCTCTGAATCGGCGCGGCGGGGGGATGTTTTTTGCAAGAAAGATGCGGTTTTGGCTGGGTTTCCTTGCAATTTGACCGGCCCGGATATTCGTGATTCTCTTGCCCGGAAAGGAGCGATTCGGGAGCCGATCATGAAACCGAGAGAACCCGTGGATTGCGGCGAGCAGGATCTTTTCCGTTCGCGGCTCGACCAGATCATCAACATGAAGCACGCCAAGGTGGTGCTGGCGCAGGCCATCGACTGGGATTGGCTGGCCGATCAGATCGGCGCGGTCTACCGCGACGGCCCCGGTCACCCGCCGTTGCCGGTGCGGCTGATGGCCTGCACATCCTCAAATACATGGACGATCTGTCGGACGAAGAGGTCTGCCGGCGCTTCGTGGAGAACCCCTATGACCAGTATTTTTGCGGCGAGGTGTTCTTCCGCCATGACCTGCCGTTTGACCGCTCGTCGATGACCCGCTGGCGCCAGCGTCTGGGCGAGGAGAAGGTGGCGGCGCTGTTGCAGGCGAGCCTTCAGGCGGCGGTGCAGCTCGGCGCGGCGCAGCCTTCGGATTTCAAGCGGGTGATCGTGGACACCACGGTGCAGGAGAAGAACATCGCCCATCCCACGGATGCGAGGCTGATGGACACGGCCCGGCGACGTCTGGTGCGGCTGGCGAAGACGCATGGCGTCCGGTTGCGCCAAAGCTACGCACGGGTGGGCAAGCGGGCGCTGATCAGGCATCAGCGCTACCGGCACGCCAAGCAGTTCAAGCGGGCGCGGCGGGAAAAGCGCCGCCTTGGCACCTGGCTGGGGCGGGTGATCCGCGATATCGAACGCAAGATCAAGGGCGACAGCGAGCTGCAGAAGATATTCCGCAAGGAATTGTGGAAGGCTTCAGCGGGTGCGCACTTGGAAAGCCCCGGGATGGCACATGGAAGAAGATTGATGGCCCCTGGTCTTGACTCGACGGTCTTGACTCGACTCGTCTACCGTCCAATTTATTTCGCCCCTTCAAAAGGATACGGCAAGCATGGAAAAGTCAATGACAAATACCGCCGGTATTATTCGCTGCACGCGCCGGAGGTGGAGTGCATCGGCAA
>JALUPA010000046.1 GCA_027054335.1 Ardenticatenaceae bacterium | reverse complement strand
ACTACGATCTGTTTGACCCCGACTGCCCCACCCTGCCCCCGGACGCCCAACTGCCCCTGGTGCTGGTTGACGGCGTTGTCCTCACCAGCGGCGGCAAACTCTCCATGCCCGCTATCCGCCGCCATCTGGATGCGTTAGGATGCGTCAAGTAGTGCCAGGCACGGGGCAAAACGTTCTAAGCTGACCAAAACCATCCGCCCCGTGCCTGGCACTACCTGTTAACTGTCAGGGTTTCCCCCACAAACTCCGTAAAAGTGTCGGGTTTTCCCCGCTACAAGCCAACTTCATCTCCTCCTATACTTTCTATTAGGCCCCACCATTTGTGGCGGGCGCATTTTATTGGTTCAGATCAATAATGGAGAGACGGAGGTCTGAAGATGACAAAAACAATTGAGAAACCCGATGCCCCACCTGACACCGGCCGACGCAGTTTTTTGAAAAATCTGGCTGGCGTAGCTGGGGTAGCGGCGGTTACGGCCGTGCCCGTCAGCAAGGCCGCCCAACCCAAAAGCATTCCTTTGGACATGATCAAGGTAGAACCGGCCCAGGTAACACCGGTCGGCGGCGAACTCGATCCTCTGGAAAGAATGCGGGGTGAACTGGTCCGCGCTCTGGAAAAACCGGTCAACGAGCGTCGCTGGATTATGGTCATAGATTTGCGTAAATGTGTAGGTTGCAACTCTTGCACCATCGCTTGCGTGGCCGAAAATCATTTACCGCCCGGCGTCGTTTACCGGCCCGTTATTCACGAAGAGGTGGGTACCTTCCCCAATGTGACCGAACGGTTCCTGCCCCGGCCGTGTATGCAATGCGACAATCCGCCCTGCGTTCCCGTTTGCCCGGTAAACGCCACCTGGAAACGGGACGACGGCATCATTGAGATTGATTACGACAAGTGCATCGGCTGCCGGTACTGCATCACTGCTTGCCCCTACAACGCCCGTGTTTTCGACAAAGGCTTTGTTTACAACGACGTACCGCCTGAACCGGTCATGTCGGCCGCAATGGTCGGTACAGATGCAGCCGAACAATACGAAGTCGTGCCTACCTTTGAGTATGGCGAACCCCGGTCGCGTGAAGAAGGCCAATCCCCTATTGGCAATGCCCGCAAATGTCATTTTTGCCTGCACCGCCTGGAAAAAGGGATGCTGCCCGCCTGCACGACCACCTGTATCGGCCGCGCCACCTATTTTGGTGACGCCAACGACCCCGACAGCCTGGTAGCCGAACTGATTGCCAGCCCCAACGTGATGCGTCTCAAAGAAGAGTTGGGTACTGAGCCAAAGGTTTATTACCTGCAATAAGCGGAGGAAAAAATGAACGAAAAAACAAATATCTGGCTAAAAGTTCTTTGGGTCGTGGCCGGGATTGGCTTCCTGGTCGGCCTGTATGGTTTATATATTCGTATTGCTTTTGGGCATGAACGCACCGATTACGGTTCCTACGTACCCTGGGGCTTATGGGTAGCCGCTTACGCCATGCTTATCGGCATTTCCGCCGGGGCTTACGTAATGGCTTCCATCATTTTCATTCTGCGCCGCAAGGATTGGTATCCGATAGCGCGAGCGGCCCTGGGTGTGGCTCTGGCTGCTTTTGCCGGCGGGATGATCGCCATCTTCCTCGATTTAGGGCATCCGGAACGTTTCTATGAGTTGATTTTCAGCACCAATTTCCGCTCCATGATGGGCTTGATGGCCTGGCTCTACACCTTCTACGGCATCATGCTCCTGCTGTTGATTTGGCTCAGTTGGACGCGGGAAGATAATCCCTGGCTGCGCCGTTTGGGCTATCTTTCTGTGCCTTACGCTATCCTCTTTGCCGGGGCGGAAGGGGCGTTGTTTGGTGTGGTGGGGGCACGGCCGTTATGGGAATCTGGTCTCACCCCCATTTTGTTCCTGGTGGAAGCGGCCGTGTCCGGTTTGGCGGCCGTCACCGTCGTCTCCTACATTTTAGGCTACCTGGATAAAGCCAAGGCCACCTTTCTGGGGCGTAGTCTGCTCATTGTCCTACTTATCAATCTGCTGCTGATATGGGCTGATTTCTCCACCGGTTTATACGCCGGTATCCCGGCCAAATCGGACGCGATTCGCTCTGTTCTGTTTGGCGATTTTTGGTGGGTCTTCTGGATTGTCTACATGCTCATTGGCGTGGTTATTCCCCTGCTGCTGTTGGCCTTCCGGCCCAAAAGCGTCGGGGCCATTTCCCTCGCCGGGTTGTTGGTCATGGTCACAGCCATTGCCACCAAATTGTCCCTGGTCATCCCCGCCCAAACCCAGGCCGAATTAACCGGGCTGGAAAGGGCGTTTACCGGCCCCGGCCTGACATTCAGTTACTTCCCCACTCCATCCGAATGGCTGCTTTACGTCTGGATTGTATCAGCGGCCGTCCTCATTTTCCTGGCAGGCTTTGTAGTTCTACAACGTGTGCATAAGGAGGCGAATTAAAATGAACGAACAAATTAACCAACCGAACGGCTGCGGTCTGAATCGCCGTGAATTTTTGAAAATTTCTGCCATTGGCGGCACGGGCGCCCTGATCGGCTCCCTGCCCCACGTGCAGCAAATATTGGCCCAGGGCGAACAGGAAGATTTTTACCCCCTGAGCAACCCGGAAAATGTCCTGTACAGCATTTGCCTGAACTGCCACAACGCCTGCACCATCAAAGCCAAGATTCAGGAAGGCGTCCTGGTAAAAGTTGATGGCAACCCGTACAGTCCGCAAAACATGCTGGTGCAGATACCGGAAGAGACGCCTTTAACAGAAAGCGCCAAAGTAGATGCGCCGTTATGCCCCAAAGGGCAGGCCGGCGTGCAGGTTGTCTATGACCCGTACCGGGTACGCAAAGTTCTCAAACGCGCCGGTAAACGAGGGGAAAACAAATGGGAAACCATAGATTTCAACCAGGCCATTGATGAGATTGTCAATGGCGGCGATCTATTTGGCGAAGGGCAGGTGGATGGGTTGAATGACATCTACAAGCTGCGCGACCCGGAACTCTCGAAGGAACTGGCGGCCGATACCGGCGCTGTCGTTGCTGGCGATATGACCATTGACGAGTTCAAGAGCAAGCACGCGGCGCATCTGGATGTACTGATTGACCCGGATCACCCCGACAAAGGCCCGGTGAACAACCAGTTTGTCTTTTTGGGCGGGCGGATTGAACACGGCCGTAAAGAGTTAGCCAAACGGTTCACCTACGAGAGCTTTGGCTCCACCAACTTCTACCTGCACACCACCATCTGCGAACAGAGCCATCACATTGGCTACAAGATGATGACCGGCAAGAAAGATCACATGAAACCGGATTCGCGCAACAGCGAATTCATCATCTACTTCGGCACCAGCCCCTTCGATGCCAACTTCGGCCCCACCAACATGGCCCCAAAAATCACCACCAGCATGGTGGAGCGCGGCATGAAAATTGCCGTCATTGATCCGCGTCTCAGCCATACGGCTGCCAAAGCGTGGAAATGGCTGGCCCCCAAACCGGGTACAGATGGGGCCATTGCCCTGGGCATGGTGCGCTGGATTCTGGAAAACGAACGGTACGACGCCAACTTCCTGGCTGCGCCTAACAAAGCGGTGGCTAACGAGAACGACGAAACCAGCTTCAGTGACGCCACCCACCTGATCCGGCAGGACGACCTGGTTTTCCTTAAACCGGAAGACGCCGGTCTGGAAGTGCCCAACGACGACGAGGACAATCCGATTTCCAGCCGGGTAGTCATCATTGACGGCGAACCGGTTCTCAGCGAAACGGCCGAAACCTTTGCCGAACTGTTTGTGGACACCGAAGTTAACGGCATCCCCGTCAAATCCGCTCTGCAAATGCTGCTGGAACGAGCGCAGGAAATGAGCCTGGCGGAATACGCCGATTTTGCCGGCGTGCGGGTACGGGATATTGAGGAATTGGCCGATGAGTTTACCAGTCACGGCAAAAAGGCAGGTGTTGAGTTCTATCGCGGTCCGGTGGAACACACCAACGGTTATTACAACGCCACGGCGATTGTCATGCTGCACGTGTTGATCGGTGCGGTAGACTGGAAGGGCGGCATGGCCGGCGGTGGTGGGCACTGGCACGAAGATGGTTCCAAGCCCGGCGCACCTTTCCCCAAATCTGTGGTTATCCACGCGCCAGGCGGCTTGAAGAAGTTTGGTATTTATGTCAACCGCGAGCGGGCTACGTATGAGAAAAGCACGCTGTTTGACGGCTATCCAGCCAAACGGCCGTGGTACCCCTTCACCGGCGAACTGTACCAAAACGTCATCCCCAGCGCCGCCGACGGCTATCCGTATCCCATCAAAGCGTTGTTCACCAACAAGGGAACTGTCGCTTTCGCCTCTCCCGCCGGACACGTACAGTTAGAGATGCTGGCCGACCCCCAGAAAATCCCGCTCTTCATTGCCTGTGACATAGTGGTGGGGGAAACGTCCATGTACGCCGACTACATCATCCCGGATATTACCTATCTGGAACGGTGGGGTATCTCCCATACCTCGCCGGACGTGGTGACAAAGATGTCCAAAGTGCGCCAACCACTCATTGCTCCTCTGACAGAAACAGTAACGGTGGATGGCGAGGAGATGCCCATTGGCATGGAAACATTCCTCATTGCCGTGGGTAAAAAACTGGGTCTGGCCGGCTTTGGCAAGGATGGCCTGGGCGAAGGCTGGAACTTTGACCGGATGGAGCATTACTTCCTGGCGATGTGCGCTAACCTGGCTTTTGGCGACAAGGAAGATGGTTCAGAAACCCTGCCGCCGGCCCCAGACGAGGAAATGCGCATCTTCCGGGAAGCGCACGCTCACTTGTCTAAAGCAGTTTACGACGAGGCGGTGTGGAAAGCGGCCGTTCCCGAAGAATTATGGCCCAGCGTGGTCTACCTGATTAACCGCGGCGGCCGTTTTGAGCCATCCGACAAGGCCTACAAAGGCGACAAGATGGCCCACCAGTGGAAGGGTCGCTGGAATATCTACGTGGAAAAGGTGGCCAAAGGCAAGAACTCGATGACGGGTGAACGCTTCAGCGGCCTGCCCAAAGTGGAACCGGTGCAGGATGCGGCTGGCAATGAAGTGAATGACCCCGGTTATGACCTGAAATTGATTACCTACAAGGAAGTGACCGGTGGCCAATCCCGCACCACCAGCGCCTACTGGACAACGGCCGTTCTCCCGGAAAACTATATCTGGGTCAACAGCATAGATGCCCGCAACATGAGTCTGGCTGATGGCGACAAGGTACGGATTGTCGGGCCGACGCTTTCCGAACCGGTGAGGCTGGCTGACGGCCGTATCTGGGACACCGTCGGCACGATCAGGATTCGGGAAGGCATCCGCCCCGGCGTGGTGGCTGCCTCCTGGAGCTACGGCCATTACGCCTACGGTTCCAACGACGTCGTGATAGATGGCGAAACCATCAAAGGCGATCCGTTCCGGGCCAAAGGTATTGTCCCCAACTCCGCCATGCGCCTCGATCCGGTTGTCGGCGATGTGGCCCTGACCGACCCCATCGGCGGCAGCGCAGCCTTCTGCGATACGCAGGTGAGATTGGAAAAAGTGTAAGCGTGAAAACGTGATACGTGAAACGTGATGCGTGATGATCTCATGGCGCATCACGTTTTTTCTGTTTATGAATGAGGAGGGATGGTTCAAACTGCCCTCGGCAACTTGTCGGGTGATTTTGCAACTTGTAGGGCGATTTTGCAAATCGTCCAGAGAGGCGATTTACAAAATCGCCCTACAAAGTGTCAGATAAATTTTTCGGATTACCGAACCATCCCTGAATGAGGAAAGTAATGAAAAGACAAATCTATCTTCTGATTGGGTTGGCGCTGCTGGTAAGCGCAGGGGTTTTGTCTGCTTGTCAGGCGGAAACGGCCGTTTCTGCCCCGGAATTAGCGGCAACGGCCACGCCGGACACGGCCGTTTACCAGGAAAAACTGGATGCGGCGGAAGCGGCTTACCAATCCGGCCAATATGAAGACGCTCTCTCATTGGCCCAGGAAGCGGCCCGGCTGAATCCGGGCAACAATACCGCCTGGAATCTATACCGGCAGGCGTCTGTAGCTGCCGCCGGTGACGCATATCTGCGCAACCTGCCAGACCACCGCTACCGCAAAGACACGCTCCACTTCCTGGCAGATCAAGCCAACGGGATGGACTACTTCATCATCGACGTGCGCGAACCGGATGAATATGCCGCCGACCACATCGAAAACGCCGTCAACATCCCCCTGCGCCGCCTCCTGCAAGACCCCGGCCTGCTGCCGGAAAGCAAATCCACGCCGATTTTGCTATACTGTCATACGCAAAAACGGGCCACCCACGCCCTTGTAGTCCTGCGCGAACTGGGTTACAGTAACGTCTGGAACTTAGACGGCGGCTGGGCGGCCTACCAGGAATGGACGGCCAATAATCCTATGCCCACACCCGGCCCCACAGCCACGCCGGAACCGGAACTGCCGAGCTGCTGAAAGCAGTGTACAGTTTACAGTGTAAACTATCTTTTCCCATGAAACTACTACTCGCCTTCACCCCCTTCCATACCCCCGCCTCACCTCCCTTTGGGCTGGCCTGCCTGAAAGGGGCGCTGGCGGCCCGGCCGGAAACAGAGGTGAAAGTTGTAGACTGGAACCTGGCCTTTTTCCGCCGCTGGCTGCTGGGGGAGATGCCTGACCTGTGCCAGTATCATCCAGGGCGCCTGATGGGGACTGTTTGCCCCTCGCTTGTGGTGCGGGACAACTTGGGGGAGCGCGTTCTGGCCGATTTGGGCCGCCTGCCCGTCACCCCGGACGAGCAGGTGAACTACATGCAGGCCGCCCGCATTCTGGACGACGTGTATAACCGTTTGTCCTCCTTTTACCACGACATCCTCTTTCCCGTGGTGGAAGGCCGCCGCAAATTATCGCACCGGGCGGCCGACGCTATTTTTGGCGCGGAACTGGCCCAAGTGGAAGCGGAACAGCCGGACGTGGTGGGCTTCTCCATTCTGGCGGAGCAAAATTTGCTGTACGCTCTGGCATTGGGGCAGGTCATCAAGCAGCGTTTTGGCATCCCCATTGCCCTGGGCGGGGCGATGATGTCCCATCTGGACCCGGCGGAACTGCTGGCCGCCTATCCCTGGCTGGATTTTGTCTTTTTTGGCGAGGCGGAAGGCAGTATTGTGGAGTTTGTGGATGCCTGGCCGGTGCAGGATTTTGCCCAGGTGGGAGGATTGGCCTGTCGGGAAGACGGCCGTATCAACCAACACCAGCACGCCCTCCCCCTGAACATTAGCCAGCTCCCCCCGCCCGATTTCAGCGATTACCCGTTGGACAAGTACATTGCCCCGGAGCCGGTGCTGCCCATCATCACTAGCCGGGGTTGTTACTGGGGGAAATGCACCTTTTGCAGCCACACACGGCCGTATGGCCCCATCGTCCGAATGCGGAAACCGGCCGAAGTCATCGCCGAAATGGAACACCAGATAGAACGGTATGGCGTGCGCCGCTTCCTCTTTGTGGATGAAGCCATCTCACCGCGCATGATGCGCCGCCTCAGCCAGATGATTCTGGACAAAGGCATAGACGTGCAGTTCGGCATGGAAGGGGTGCGCGTGGAAGAAGCGTTTGACGAAGCACTGCTGCGGCAGGCGCACCAGGCCGGACTGCGCTGGGTCTACGTGGGCATCGAATCGGCCAACCAACGGCTGCTGGATTTGATCGAAAAAGGCATCACCATGGAACGGGTGGAGCGGTTCATCGCCGCCTGCCGCGAAGTGGGCGTCGTGCCGCAGTTATCCTTCATCATCGGCCTGCCCAGCACAACGGAAGAGGAGCTGCGCGGCGAGATCGCCTTCCTCAAAAACCATCCTATGGACAGTTCCTCTTTTGTCCTGATGCTGGGATCGCCGCTGCACGTGCAGGCGGAGGCAGCAGGCATTCGCATTGAAGCGCAGCAAGTGCTTTACGAGACGCCGCATGGTGTGGTTCACGCGCCTCGCTTTTACTTTACGGCCAGCGAAGGGCTGTCCCCGGCGGCGGCGGACGCCATCGTGGAAGCGGCCGGCCCGTACCCCAAAATGCGCCCCCACCTGGGCGAGGTTCACGCCTTGCTGCTGGGGGATACGGACTTTTTTGAGTCGGAGGAACGGCCGTCGCCCCCCATGAGCAGCGCGGAAATTGCCCTGCAGGTATTAGCTCAGGAACAAGCAGACAGTCAGGTAGACGGCCGTTGGTTTTTACACGCTCTGGGCTGCCTGGAAGACCAGAACCGGCTGGAAGAAGCGTTCAATCTGGCCCAGGTCGGCCTGAATGCGCCCCATCTGTCTCCGGCAGAGCGGGACGGCATTAAGCTGCATCTGGCGGCATCGTTGAACGGGCAGGGGCAGGCGCAGCCGGTGTTGCAATTGTTGGGGAAGAACGGCCGTGATCCAGCCATCCTCGGTGAAAAAGCGCGGGCGTATTTTGCTCTGAACGAACCGGCCAAAGCGCTGCGCCAGATCAAGGGAATGCTGGCTGCCGGTTACGAGATACGCTGGATTTATTACATTCAGGGATTGTGCTACGAACAGCTAAACCGGCCGGCCCAAGCTGTCAAATCCTTTGCCAAAGCGGAACAGCGCGACTGGCTGGAACCGGAAATTAACGAAGCCAAAGCCCGCTGCCTGCAAAAATTGAACCGGCCGGCCGAAGCGCAGGCGGAACTGGCTTTGGCGGGACGCAAGCGGGTTTATTGGGGGGAGATTAAAGAGTAGAGATTGGAGATTGAAAACCCGCCAATCTCCCAATCTCCAATAACAACGAGGTAACAACGTGGATTTACAAGCGATTCTGGAAAAATCATCTTCCCGGCACCGGCATTTATGCCCGCGCCAGGTGTTAGGCGTGCGCATCGGGCTGGCCGGTGCGGCCGCTTTGGGGCTGGCAGTGCCCCGGCGCAACAAACGCATGTTGGTCATTACGGAAACGGACGGCTGTTTTGCCGATGGGCTGGCGGTGGCTACCGGCTGCGAGATGGGGCATCGCACCTTGCGGCTGGCGGATTATGGCAAGATTGCGGCGGTGTTTGTGGATGTGCGGACGAATACGGCCGTGCGCGTCGCCCCCCAACTGGATATTCGCCAAAAAGCCAGAGAATACGCCCCCGAAGAGAAAAAACATTACTTTGCCCAGCTGATCGGCTACCAACGGATGCCGGATGAAGAACTACTCACCCTCCAGCAGGTAGACCTGACCACACCCATCGGCGACATCATCAGCCGGGCCGGGGTGCGGGTGGACTGCGCCATCTGCGGCGAAGAAATCATCAACGAGCGGGAAGTGGTGCAAGATGGGCAAATATTGTGTCTGGCCTGCGCCGGGCCGGCTTATTACAAACCACACCAACCTGTGGCAGCATGGACTACGGCTGATATTCGTCAGCTATAGGAATGGCGATCAACTGTATTCCGCGAGGATGTGTCGTGTTATAATGAATTTGTGATGGACAGGCTGTCAAGTAAAGAGGAAATAATATGATGTTCAATTCAACAATTTCCCCGCGCGTAAAAAAAGTGCTGCACACTGCCAAAAGTTTTTCGACTACCGAGCGGCTGGTATTGGCTAAATTATTGCTGGATAGCCTGGTCATTGATGAAGCGGAAGATACGGCTGATTGGCTTGCTCTGGGGTTGGCAGCCTTTGAAAAAGATTGGGACAATCCGGATGATGCCATTTACGACCAAAAATCAGTGTCATCTGCATTAATCGGCGCCCATAATTAACATAACGTCATTTCCCACAAAGTCTAATCGTACCTCTGCACAGTCGAGAACAAAAACATGAATGACAAAACAGACAGATTAACCATATATTGGCTAGTTTTATCTATTGTCTTGTTTGTGTTAGCCGGTTGCAGCGCCGCGCCGACGTCTACGGCCGTTGTCAATCTCTCCCAGCTGGAAGCCCTGCCGGCTGCGCCGGCCACCGCAGTGAAACCGCTGCGCGTTGCCGTCGCCGCCATCATCTCCCCCCAGGGCACGGCCGACAGCTACGGCCCCATGCTCGACTACCTCAGCGTCAAACTGGATCGGCCGGTAGAACTGGTGCAACGGCGCACCTACGCTGAAGTGAACGATCTGATCGCCAAAGGAGAGGTGGATGTGGCCTTTGTCTGCACCAGCGCCTACGTAGCCGGGCAGCGGGAATTTGGCATGAAACTGCTGGCCGCGCCGCAAGTGCGAGGCGAGACTGTGTACTATTCGCTTCTCATCGTCCCCAGCGACAGCGCGGCGCAAAGCATGGCCGATTTACGGGGCAGTGTTTTTGCTTTCACCGATCCCATCTCCACCAGCGGCCACAACTACCCCGTTTTCCTGTTGCAGCAGATGGATGAAACACCGGAATCTTTCTTTGAGCGCACGTTTTACACCTACAGCCATGACGACGCCATTCGGGCAGTAGCGCATGGCGTGGCCGACGGCGCAGCCGTAGACAGTCTGGTGTACGCTTACGCTATTGCCCGCGAGCCGGATTTGGCCCAGGAGACGCGCGTTATTCACCAATCACCTGCTTTTGGCATCCCGCCTGTGGTTACGGGGCCGCAGATTCGGCCGCAATTGGCGGCGGAACTGCGTAACGTTCTCTTGCAAATGGCGGAAGACCCGGCAGGACAGGCAGCGTTGCAAATGGCCGGATTTGACCGCCTGGTTCCGATTGAGGATTCAGTTTATGATTCTGTGCGGGAACTGGAAACGGCCGTATCCCCGTAATGACGGCAGCAATTAACCTATGATATTGACACATCGTATCTGGCAAGTGGCCGGCGCCGTCAGTGTGCGCAGCAAAATCCTGGGAATTGTGCTGGGATTGGTGTTGCTGCTGGGGGTTGTCACCACCTTGCAAGTGCGGGTCATGTCGCGGCAGGCGTTAACGGATCGTTTGGAAAAACAAAGTATCTCCATTACCCGCGACGTGGCCGCCCGCGCTACCGACCTCATCCTCATCAATGACCTGTACGCCTTGCACCAACTGCTGGAAGAAACGCGCCTGAATAACGCCGACGTGCGCTACGCCTTTATCGTGGACAAGGATGGCACGGTGCTGGCGCATACCTTTGGCGAAGGCTTTCCCCCTGGCTTACTGGAAGTTAATCAGGCCGGCGAAGGGGATCATCACCAAACGGCCGTCATCGAAACAGAAGACGGGCTGGTGTGGGATACGGCCGTGTCCATCTTTGGCGGCGAAGCGGGTACCGCCCGCGTCGGCTTGTCTGAAGCCAGCGTCCAGGCCACCGTCGAATCCATGACGGGGCAGATGCTTTTGACGACAGTTGTCGTCTCGGCCGTGGGTATTGCGGCGGCTGTTTTCCTCACCTGGATCGTCACCCGGCCTATTCTGGAACTCAAAGAGTCGGCGCAGGCGGTGGGCCAGGGAGATTTCAGCCGTCAGGTGCGCCCCTGGGCCGATGACGAGATTGGCGATCTGGCGCTGGCTTTCAACAGCATGACGGCCGAACTGGCCCGAGCCGAGCGAGAACGAGCCGAGCGGGATCAATTGCGCAAGCAATTGCTGGAAAAGGTGATTGCGGCCCAGGAAGACGAACGACAGCGTATTTCCCGCGAACTGCATGACGAAACCGGCCAGGCGCTTACCTCTTTGATGGTGCGGATGCAGACGATGAAGCAACAGTGCCCTGTACCGGAATTGCAGCCGCAAATTGAAGAACTGCGCCAGTTGGTGGTGCAGACTTTGGAGGATGTCCACAATATGGCCCGTGAACTGCGCCCCAGCATTCTGGACGATCTGGGGCTGCAAGCGGCGCTGGAACGGTATGTGCGGGAGATGAACGGCCGTTGGCCCGTAGAGATAGATTTGGTGATGATGGGGATGGTTAACGACCGTCTGCCACCGCCGGTGGAAACGGCCGTCTACCGCATCGTCCAGGAAAGCCTGACCAACGTGGTGCGCCACGCCGCCGCGCATCATGCCAGTGTGCTGCTGGAACGGCGCAACGGCCGTGTTCGGGCCATCATCGAAGACGACGGCAAAGGGTTCGACTTGCGGGCTGCCGCGCATAGTGAGCGCCTGGGGCTGTACGGTCTGCGGGAACGAGCCGAACTGCTTAACGGCACGCTGACCATCGAGACAGCGCCGGGGCAGGGAACCAGCATTTTTGTGGAGGTACCGGTTGATGAAACCGATTCGCATCCTGCTGGCGGATGATCACGCCGTGCTGCGGGCCGGTTTACGCGCTTTGCTGGATGCTCGCGCCGATATGACCATTATCGGCGAAGCCACCGACGGCGCCGACCTGCTGCCCCTGGCCCAGGACCGCCAGCCCGACGTCATCCTGCTGGATTTGACGATGCCCCGCCTCAGTGGCCTGGACGTGCTGCCCCTGCTGCGCCAACATTTGCCCCATACCCGCGTCCTCATCCTCACCATGCACGACGACCAGAGTTATTTGCAGCGCACTCTGAAAGCCGGGGCAGCCGGTTACGTCCTCAAAAAAGCGGCCGACGTGGAGTTGATTTCCGCTATCCAGGCCGTCATGCGCGGCGATGTTTACGTCCATCCAACTATGACCAAAGCATTGCTGAACGAAATGGTTCCCCAACAGGAAGACAGCGCCCTTACCGACGATTTGTGGCCCACCTTAAGTGAGCGGGAGCAAGATGTGCTGCAACTGGTGGCCATGGGTCACACCAGCCGGGAAATTGCCAACAAGCTGTTTTTGAGCGTTAAAACAGTGGAAACTTACCGGGCGCGCGGTATGGAAAAACTGGGGTTGCACAGTCGGGCAGCTTTGGTACGCTTTGCCCTGGCGCATGACTTGATGGGCGATTAAAGCACACTGCCTTCCACGTAACCTTTTTCCGCGTATAATCCTCCCCCAATGAGCGCAATCATCCTGCTGGCATTTTTGTTTTTTCTCACGGCCGTCCTCTATGCGGCCGTAGGGCTGGGGGGCGGTTCCGGGTATCTGGCGATTATGGGCATCGTGGGTTTGCCGCCGGAGGTGATCAAACCAACTGCCCTCTCGCTGAACATTCTGGTGGCCGGTCTGGGCACGTGGCAGCACGTCCGCGCCGGGCAGTTTTCCGCCCGCCTCTTCTGGCCCATTGCCCTGACGTCCATCCCTTTTGCCTTTTGGGGCGGACGGCTGACGCTGCCGGTGGACATTTACCGGCCGCTGGTGGGCGTGGTACTTTTGTATGCGGCCGGGCGGCTCTGGTTGAGCAGCCGGGAGAAAAAGGAAAAGGGGGCGGAGTGGAGACGGCCGTATCTTCCCCTCTGGGTCACACTCATTGCCGGAGCCGGGATTGGTCTGGTATCCGGCCTGATGGGGATGGGCGGCGGCATCTTTCTGGGGCCGCTGCTGCTGCTCACCGGCTGGGCCGGCACGCGGGAAACGATGGGTATTACGGCCGCTTTCGTCCTGGTCAATTCCATCGCCGGGCTGGCCGGACACATTTCCACCATCCACGCCCTGCCGCCTACCATCCCTCTCTGGCTGCTGGCGGCAGGGGTTGGCGGCTGGATTGGCGCAGAATACGGCAGCCGCCGCCTTGATCCCCGGCTGCTGCGTAAATTACTGGCCCTGGTGTTGGCTGTCGGCGGCTTGCGCCTCATCTTTTTCTGACGTAGGGTGAAATAATCCTCCTCGTTCCCCCTCGTTCCACGCTCCGCGTGGAATGTGCTTGCCAGATGCTCCGCATGGTTACACAATTTACAAGCAAATTTCCGGCCATTGGTGCGGCTTATGAGCAGTTAGTAATCATCTAAAAATTACTTCCCGTTTTGGTTTGTAGTAACCGCTTTAGCGGTCTGGACGACTAAAGTCGTTACTACGAACTAATTTCTGGACAATTACTTAGCCTCGGCCGCCCATATCGCCAATCAATGGGCGCAACCTTAACCACAAATTGGGCAAATTGCCCAATTTTCGCTATATTTGTGTAGATTTAGTGATATTTGAGTAAGTAGCAAAGCGGTAAAGTTACAGAATAGTAAGGTAACTTTGCCACCCTGTAACCATTATGACCGAAACCCAATTGGAACCAACCGCCCCCATCCAGACGGCCGTTACCGGCCAGTTCCACGTCTGGCGCACGATGCGCCTGAGTACATTTCAGATTGGCTCGGCAATGGCGGACATTCTGACAGCCAGTGTGTGGAACCGGGTAATGATTGCCGATTTAGGCGTCCCGGCCACACCGGTCGGCTTTTTGCTGGCGTTGCAATATCTGCTGGTTCCGATGGCTTTTTGGGCCGGGTACAGGTCAGACACCAAGAAACTTTGGGGGAAACGCCGCATTTCCTACATCTGGCTGGGGCGGTCGTGGATGGTATTGTCTTTTCCTCTGTTAGGGTTGAGTGTGCGCTTTTTTGAGCAAGGGGAGGCAGTGACGGGCTGGCTGCTGGCGCTGGCTTCTTTTCTGTTGTTTGGTCTGGGTAAACTGTTTTCCGGCAGTGTCTATCTGGCGCTGGTGCGGGAATCGGCGCCGCCGGCCAAACAGGGGATTGCGATTGGCATGGCGGAGATAATGCTGATCGGTTTCTTTCCTATCATGGCGGTGCTGTACGGCCGTTGGATGGAGTCGTATGATCCGCGCGTCTTTGCCACAATGCTGCTGGCTACGGCCGTCATTTGCGCCTTCTTCTGGTGGATTTCCATTGCCGGGGCAGAAAAGCACATAGCCCAAACGGTGGCCGGTAAATTCAGCGCCGGACAGCAAAGCGCTCGCGCCGCTATCAAACATATCTGGCAAGACAGCCGGGTGCGCCGCTTCTTCGCCTTCCTCTTTGTGGCCACCTTTGCCGCCTGGATGCAGGACAATATTTTGGAACCGTTCGGAGCAGACGTATTTGGTTTGGAGGCAGGTCACACCACCCGCTTTACCGGCTACTGGGGCGGAGCCACCATCGTTGTATTGATTGCCAGCTTCATCATCTGGCGCAAACGGCCGCCGGAAACATTAGCGCCCATTGCCAAAACCGGCCTGGGCATTATGGGTCTGGGAATGGCGCTGCTGGCCGGTCTCACACTGGCAGGACAGGAACACTGGCTCATTCCCGCCCTGATGGTGTTTGGTGCAGGATTCGGCCTTTACTCCTTTGGCGGATTCAGCCTGATGGCGGTCATGTCGCCGGACCAAAATGCCGGGGCGTATTTAGGGCTGTGGTCGGTCTGCATTCTCACTTCCAAAGGACTGGGCACGTTTGCCGGGGGGCTTTTCCGGGACATCTTCTTTCTGGGAGCAGGCTGGCCGGCCGCTGTGAGTTATGCGTTGATATTTGTTATTGCAGCGGCCGGTTTGCTGGCAGCTGCGGCCATCCTCAGCGGGCAACAAGTGATTACTTTTGCGCGGGATTACGGCCGTCCCGTAGAAAAATCAAATCCCAACTGACGCACGACCGGCTTTTCCAAATTACTCACCCCCACCCCCAACAAACGCAGCTTTTTCTCCCGCGGCCAATGCTCCTGCCAGATAGCCTGGGCCAACGTGTACAGCGTTTGTACGTCATCAAACCCCACCTCTACTGTTTTTTGGCGGGTGTAGGTGGTGAAGTCAGCCCAGCGAAATTTGACGATAACGGTGTGGGCCAGGAGTTGTCGTTTTTGGAGGGATTGGGCGACGCGCTCACACATTTGCGGAACGAATGCCCAATTGACGCGCTTCATAACTGGCGGACGCCACCACCCCGCGAAACTCCGGTCGCCCCCCCACAACCAGAGGAATCCCGCCATCTTCCGGGTGATCCAAAATGTGGACATTGACGAAAAAAGCGTCCATATCCAGGTGTAGAATTGCGCGGGGCCAATCAGTCATGGCTGCAAGTTTACCTGTCCGGGGCAAAGAATAACCGTTCCTCCGCCCAACAGGCAGCCTTCATTCCCGAACTGTTTCTGGCCTGGGATGCTCACACCGCGCAAACCCACCTTTCAATCACTTAATCCCCAAAGGAAATGCCCAAATCGCGGGCGGTAAGCATGGTATCGCTGTCAAGGGGAACGGTTTTCATACGGCGGGTGGCTCGCTCCAGAGGTACGTAACGCACGGTGGGCGGGTCGAGGGCGACCATGATGCCGTGTTTACCTTCGGCCAGGGCGCGCACAGCTGCCGCCCCAAAACGGAGGGAGAGGGTGCGGTCCCAGGCCGTGGGCGAACCGCCGCGCAGGAGATGCCCCAAACGAACAACGCGCACTTCCCGGCCAATCATTTCGGCCAGTTTCGGTTTCAGTTTGTAACCCAGACCGCCCAGCCGCTCCTCGCCGCTGTCCATCCAGGAATAATCGCCCCCGACGGGCCTGGCCCCTTCGGAAACGACCATGATGGCGTAATGCGGCCGTTTCTCCATGCAGGTTTTCAGTTTTTCAGCTATCTTGTTCAGGTCATAAGGCACTTCGGGGATGAGAATGACGTCGGCGGAACCGGCCAGACCGGCGTTGAGGGCAATCCAGCCGGCGTAACGGCCCATCACTTCCACAATCATCACCCGCTGATGGGCGCGGGCAGTGGAGTGGAGGCGGTCTATACATTCGGTGGCAAAGGATACGGCCGTGTCAAAACCAAACGTAATCACCGTCTGATCCAGATCATTGTCAATCGTCTTGGGCACACCCACCACGCGCAGCCCCTTTTGAGAAAGTTCATTGGCGATATTCAGCGAGCCGTCGCCGCCAATAGCCACCAAAGCATCCAGTTTTTGGGCAGCAAAAGCGTCAATAATCTCATCCGTGCGATCTACTTTGACAATATTACCGGCGTCGTCTTCCATAGGGAATTTCAAGGGATTGCCCTTGTTGGTCGTGCCGATGATAGTGCCGCCCAAACTGGTAATATCCCGCACCGATTCCGCTGTAAGGGGGACGAGCCAGCCGTCGGGGTAGAGATCGGGCATCATCAAACCGTTGAAGGCGTCCCGAATGCCGTAACATTCCCAGCCTCGCTTTTCTGCAGCCAGGACAACGGCGCGAATAACGGCGTTCAAACCGGGAGCGTCTCCCCCACCTGTGTTAATGGCGATTTTGTTAATATTCATAGGCGAATGATTTTTGCTGCGTGATGCGTGAAGACGTGACACGTATCACGTTAATAATGCACATTGACCAATGTGCCCAGGCCGGCCCAGTTAAACAACCAACCGGCGTCATCCGGGGCGATGTTGACGCAGCCGTGACTCATCGGTTGGCCGAAGTTGTTGTGCCAGTAGGCCCCGTGCAGGGCATAATCCTGGTAAAAATACTGAACGTAGGGCACGTTTTCCAAATAATAATCGTAGCCCAGGAGACGGCCGTCCATCGTCTGGCTCTCATACCGTAACCAGATACGAAACTGGCCGGTAACAGTCTCAAAACCAGGCAGGCCGCCAGAAATGTAGGTTTCAAAAACGGGGCTGTCCCCTTCGTAAGCGATCAGATATTGGCGGCTGAGATTGACGTCTATCCAACGTTCATCAGACGCCACGCCAAACGGCCGTTGCCCATCCTGGTAGCCGGGGCTGACGAAGGTGGGTACGTAAGTAGGGGCCGGGGTGGGCG
>JALUPA010000045.1:668-1925 GCA_027054335.1 Ardenticatenaceae bacterium | reverse complement strand
ATGTTGAAAAAATGCATGGTAATGATTCCTTGGTCGTACGGGGGCTGTCCGTTTATGGCGCGAGCAGCAGTACTTTTACCGAGTCATCCACGGTGCTGGCATCTACATAACCTATGGCATCGGCATGTTTGGCAACGAAGGCCTTCACTTCGGCGTCATTGGCTAGCTCCCTGGGGGGAACGGCCTTGCCGGAGAAGATCATTCTTGACCAGTAGCTCTTATATTGGGAGAGCGTCTTTTTGGTAACCTTTTGGGTGAACTCGGCCGTGGTGGAACTGGCCTCGGTCTGGCTCACCAGGGTAACGGAGTCCATACCCGGCACGGACTTGGTCTTGCCCAGAAACAGCTTCTTGGCGGTCTTGGCGTTTAGTTCGCTGGCGCCGGAGGCGGGGTTGGCGATGATGGCGATCTCGGCCAGTGCTGTACCGATAAACAAGCTGCTGATAAACAGGGCGGCGCAGGCGGCAATCATTGTGGGTTTGATTTTTTTCATGGCAGCCTCTCTTAGAAGACAGTATCAAGGCCGAAGCCGATCATATTGACGGTGCCGGGAGGCGTGCTGCCCTGTGGGAACAGTCCTACGCCCTTGTCGGTATTGATCTGTGACAACTCAGCCTTGAGAGCAACACTGGGCATGAAGTCCCAGCGCAGTCCCAGGGTGATGGTGTTCTGTTGGTCCTCCTGTGCGCTTCCCTTGCCCTGTTCATAGCTTTGGTAGGTGAGGTGCGGTAGCAGTTTGCCCATCTGATAGCCGACGGTGGTGTACCAGCTAGTAGCCTTCATCGTGGCGAGATCACCCATGGTGATGTCGCCGCCTTCGGCATAGAAGATGATGTTGTTCCAGTCTGCCTTGACACCGTACAGCAGGGCCTTGTGCTTTGCGCCCTCCATCGTAGGTATGGCGGCGCCGTGCATGGTGCCCTGGTATGCCGTGGCCTTAAACAGTATCGCGTCGTCCCAGTCTGCGGTCAGGCTGAGGCCACCGAGCTTCCGCACATTTGACCCTTCCAAATTAATTTCACCGCCGTATAAATCGGCACCCAGCGTCCAGTCCCCGGCGCTAAGGTAGCCCAGCAGGCTGGCGCCGGTATAGCTTTCACGGGTCATTTGCGGACCATTGGGTGCGCCCAGCTCGGTGTAAATAACCGCCGGTGCCTTGATCCAGGGCATGGCATAACCCACCTCCGTGTATTCATTGACCAGCCCCACGGGGAATTTGATTTTACCCGCGCGCAGGTTCAGCTCATCGGTCAGGGC
>JALUPA010000045.1:0-658 GCA_027054335.1 Ardenticatenaceae bacterium | reverse complement strand
CAGGGCCAAGTCACCAAAGGCCCAGTCGACATGTAAATCAAAGTCCTCTGCCTTTGAGGCAAAGATCTGGCTGGCAAAACGGAAGCGTTTGTTGATCCGGGCGTTAACATTGAGGCCCATGCGGGTGCCCGACCAGCTGCCCTTGTCGTCGTGACCGATATTTTCCTCTCCGTTGAAGGGGATCTTGCTATCGGTGCGATTATAGTTGGTGCTGGCGAAACCGCCGATGCTGACGCGATCTGTCCAGCCCGCTGCGACGGCTTGGCCGCTCGCCGTGGCGCTGCCTATGAGTAGTGCAGCGATCGGTGCGTTAATCCGTTTCATGTCTGTTTTCTCCTCTGTCCCGGGTGGGTTGTCCGTATGCCGCTGTTATTGCTCGAAGTGCATGGCCTATCGGCAGAGATAAAGGAGGTCTTTATACAAATTACTGTTTTTTATCGGGAGGTTGTGGGTTTCTCACGGGTTTGGGGTGGCAGTGTCCATAAAGGGCGCTTTGATTCCGGGCCGGGTAAAACTAGGGGGCGTTCTCAATTAACCGCCATGAGCCCGCTGGCCACACCCCTGATCATGGAAGAATAGGGACAAAAACGTATCATCAGACACAGCCTCCTGCGTATTCCATGCCCTGCAATACTGACTTCTCCACCCTCGGGGCGAG
>JALUPA010000044.1 GCA_027054335.1 Ardenticatenaceae bacterium | reverse complement strand
GCGTTTGGGTGGGGGCAATGACGGTAACGGCCGTGACCACAATTTCGGCCGTGACGGGGACTTCTACTTCTATGATTTCCGGGGTGACGGGTTCGGGCGTGGTGGTGGGTACGGCCGTTGGCGTGCTTGTGGGGTCTTCCAGGGCGGAGGCTAACTGCTGGCTGGCGCTTTTGCCGGTAAAGATGGGGAACAGGAGGATAACAGCCAGGACAACCAGGGCGATGACGCCGATACTCAGGAGGACCTTTCGCTGCCGGGCGGGTACGCGACGCACGTGACGCACGGTGCGTCGTCCCCCGGATTCTGAGGCAATGGCAAAGACGGGCGGCGCGGTGTGGGTCGTCAGGGGCGGCAGCGCCGGATCAGTTATTAAGACAGCGTTTACGTCGGCTGCGGTAATCTGGTTCAGTTGCAGCCGGTACTGTCTTTCGTATAAGGCGTGGCATATTTTCTGGATGGTATATGGCCGTCCCTCGGTCAGTTGGTAAATGTAAGCGGCTACATCCCGGACGATAATATAGTTAGCCGGCTGCCGGATAAGGGCAATAGCTGCTTCTTCGGACAAGGGGCCGATTTCAATGATGTGGGCAGATTGGCAATCCGGGTGTGTTGGGCACAGGCTGGCTTCATCCCCCTGCCAGGTGAAGAGACAGGCGGCCATGTTGTCCTGGTTGAGGATGTTGTGGATGGCAGCGGGGGAAAGGGGAACGGCCGTTTCTTCGTCCGCTGTTGGGGGCAGTGCTTGCAGATTGTCGAAGAGGAAAAGTAGTTTGCCGTTGGTCTGCCTGGCGGCCAGAGCGTCATTGACGGGTTGCAGGAATTGCTCCTGGAAGGCGGTTTGCGGGTCACCGATAAAGGCAGCCTGGTCGGGCGGGACGTACTCCAGGTGGAAGGGGGCTAATTGGGGTACGGCTGCTTTGGCTACATCCCAGTAAAAGGCGCTGAGGCTGTCCGTGGCTAGTTGTTCCAGATTGACGTAGATAGGGAAGATGGTTGGCCCCAAATCACCGGTCTGAATGTGACGCAAAACGGCTGTTTTGCCGATGCGGGGTGGCCCAACGAGAATGACGGGCCGCTCGGCATCATCTCTCTCACTGAGGAAGATGAGTTGGCTGATTTGCTGGAGAATAGCCTGACGGCCGTAAAATAAACGGCCGTGGGGGGCGTTTTCGGCAACGCTGTAAGGATTCAGGTGTGGAGGCTGTTCACTCATTTGTTTTCACTTGCGCCATCTTTGTTGGTGTAAGTCGCCCGTATTTTATTCCTATCCCCGGCGGATTACAATGGGATTTAGATATTGGTCAGATACGGCCGTGACTATCTCGACTGATACGGCCGTAGCCGTTATACTTTTGCTATTATGCAAGGTGGCAAAGCAGCAAAGCAGCAGAGTGGCAAAGCAGCAGAGCGACAGAGTGATATTTACTCTGCAACCCTGCAACTTGTAACCTGCAACTTTAAAATTTATGCGGCAAATCTGGATTACTGAAACTGGCGGCCCGAACGTTTTGAAAATGCAGGAAACTGCGGATCCCATCCCTCGTAATGGTGAGGTGCGTATTCGAGTGGAGGCGATTGGCGTCAGTTTTATAGACGTGTTGTGCCGCAAAGGGGTTTATCCGGGAATGCCGCCTACGCCCCTGGCGCCCGGTCTGGAGATTGCCGGGACGATTGACCAGGTCAGCCAGGGGGTGGAGGACTTGAAGGAAGGGGAGCGAGTGTTTGCCCTGACTCAATTTGGCGGCTACAGTGATGTGGTCTGCGTGCCGCACAAGCAGGTGTTCCGGCGGTTGGACTGGATGCCGGTGGAGGAAGCAGCTGCTTTGCCGGTCAATTATTTGCTGGCTTACCAGATGTTGGTAGTGATGGGGTCTTTACGGGCCGGGGATGCGCTGCTTATCCATCAGGCAGATAGAGGCGTGGGGCTGGCAGCGCTGGATGTGGCTACCATTTTGGGAGCGGATACCTTTGGCACGGCTCCTTTGGCCCGGCATGAATTGCTCCGCAGCCGGGGGCTGGGGCATGTGGTGGATGTGACGAAGGAGGATTTTGAGCGGGTTTTTCGGAGAGAGCGTGACGGCCGTGGATTGCAAATTGTTCTGGATTCTTTGGGCGGCGTTTACTGGCCGAAAAATTACCGGCTGCTTATGCCGACAGGCCGTTTGATCTATTACGACCTGAACAGCATGGGCGGTGGCGCCAAGCATTCCCGGTGGCAATGGCTGCGGGGGATGATCATGTTGCCTTATTACACGCCGCTCAAATTGATGCGGGATAATAAAGGGGTGCTGGGAGTGGATTTGAACCAGTTGTGGTCTGTGCCGGAGTTGCCGCGCAAATGGATGCAGCAACTTGTGGATTGGTATGACGAAGTGCTGTTTCGTCCCCTGATTGACAAGACGTTTCCCTTAGCGGAAGCGGCGGCGGCTCACCAATATCTACTGGACCGGCAGGGGGCAGGGAAGGTGTTGTTGATTCCGTAAGGGGTAATTGGTAACTGGTAATTTGATAATTACCAGTTGCCAATTACTAATTACATTTTTAACTACGCCGGCGGGTCAGCTCCATGCCTGCGCCCAGGGTGAAAAGGAAGATGCCGAATACGGCCGTGGCTACCAGCAACAAACCGCCTGTTTGTGGGGTGGCCGGTGCGCCTGATTCCGGTAAAATAATGATGGCGTTGGCCCCTTTGGCCACACAGAAGTTGTAGCCCGTCTGCACCAGGCCGTTTTCCGGGAAAACCGGAGCGTAGAGCGGGTTGGCAGAGGTGACGAACCATTCGGTTGGATTGGGTTTGGCGGTGACTTCCCAGTAACTCTGACCGACTGCTACCAGGCCATACGTTCCGTCAGAACCAGTGTAGAGCGTTTGCACGGTTTCGCCATCACTGCTGACAAATTCAATGGTAATCCCCTCTACCGGCACTTCGCCAGCAATACCGGTTTCTACACAGCGCCCATCCCCATTGACATCCTGGTAGACAGCGCCGCGGATGGAGCCTCTCGCCTGCTGAGCATAAGCGGCGGCGGTGACAAACAGCAGAGCAAATAATGATATGACGATCAGGCTGGTGCGTTTCCACTTTTTCATTTGAAGACCTCCTTGAATCAAAACAAACTTTTACTATTGATCAACTACATTGTCCGCGTTACTTTGGGATATGCTTTCTCCATTATTTTCAACCGGCCGGGCTACGACAATCAGCCGGTTTGTATTGTCGGTGTAGGGCCAGCAAGTGACCAGGGTGATGCGTTCATCATCGGTGGGCATAATCCATTCGGCGTTTTTTTGCCGCACTTCGAGAGGCTGCCCCCGTTCCGGTAATATCTCTATTTGGGAGACGGCGTAGTTGAAGGCTGTTCCCTTGTTGTCGTACAGGATGATTTCGTCCCCTGCTTCCAAATCGGCCAGATAGCGGAACACTTCGCCATAGATGTTGTTGTGTCCGTTCAAAACGGTGTTGCCGGGTTCTCCTAAGGGAGCGCTGGTGTTGTGCCAGCCGGCCTTAAACTCGTTGGGTACTTGCCATTGCAGGTAGGTTTGCCCATTGCTTTCTACAGGAGCCAACCCGATACCGCCCACGGGTGCATCCAGATCAATGGCGGGGATAACGATTTGGCGGGGCTGCCCGGTAATGACCCTGGCTTCAACTTCTGCGGCGGAAACGAAATGGTCGGGATAGGCGGAATCGCTGTCTGTGGGTGCTTCCAGTGGGGTTTCGGGGAGGAGGATAACGTCGGTATTAACGGCCGTATCTGGCACGGCCGTCGGTAAAGTGGCTGCTTCCAATAGCTGCGGTAAGGACTGCCCCCGCGGCATAACGAGCCAGATAGCCACTGCCGTGCCCGCGACAATCAAACCTACCGTCATCAGGACAATACTCCACGGAACTCTCTTTTCCTCTGATTTGCCGTTTGCCATGCGATTAGTATAAACGACAATGCCGGTTATGTAAAGAATGGTGCAATCATAGAATCGTTGTTGACAAAATATACTATATCTTATAAAATAAACATACGCTGGCGTATAATATAGTTTAACACAAAATAGCTGACATCGGAGAGGAAAATAATGAGTGTGTATGATTTGAAAGTGGTAGTGAAAAAGTGGGAGAAGGGAGATTTGACGACGGAGCAGGCGATAGGCCAGATATTACAGCATTTGCAGGCGTTGTCCGGACGGGTGGGGGCATTGGAGCGGCGGCTGAATGAGACGCGGCGGAAGGGAGGTGAGGAGGCGAAGGGGTGATGGGGCGACAGGGTGATGGGTTGTTTCACCTTGTCGCCTTGTCAGTTCATGTGCGATTGAATGAGGTATTGCTGCACGGCCGTAAAATCCATGACCTCGCCGTGGAAACCTTGCTGGAATTTCTGGGCGTCATTGTTGCGGGCGAAACAGAGCGTGCTGGGGACGCAGCATAGCTGAGCATCGGAGCCGACTACAAACCAGGCGCGGAAGACATTGACCATACGGCCGTAAATAAAATCAGGCGTCAGGGCGGAGCCAACCCCGTCTAACTGGCTGAGTCGTAAAATACCGCAGTGAGCGCAGCAAGCGGTTTCTTTACGGCCGTCGTCCAGGGTGATGGTGAAGACGGTGCGGGGAGATACGGCCGTGTTGCACATGACGCAGGAGGGGGATACGGTCGTTTCTCCTGACGCTGCTTCTGCTGTAACCAGTTTGGCCCCGCCATGTACCTTCCGCACCAGCCCGTCTGCCGCCAATTTGTCCAAATCACGATGCACCGTCATGGCTGAGACGTTGAGCCGGGCAACCAGTTCTTTAATGGTAAGGGTGTCATTTTCTTGCAGCCAGGCCACTATTTGCGCCTGTCGTCTGTTGGGAATAGATATATCCATTGCTTATGCCTCTGTGAAATTTTGCCCGGTTAGCTTTCCTGTTATATAATGGTAACTATAGCATAATATAACAAAAAATCACAATAAAAACAGGAGAAATCAATGAAACGTCTGATGTTGTTGGTGTTGTTTACGGCCGTAGTTCTGGGTGCGGCGGCCTGTTCCGGGGGTGATTCCGGTGAGTTAGAAGTGCAGGATGTGTGGGGGCGCAATGCGCCGGCAGCGGCTCCTAACGCCGCTTTTTACATGACCATTATTAACAACACGGGCAAAGATGAACAACTTTTGGGTGCGTCGGTGGATTTGTGCGGTGCGACCGAACTCCACGAAATGTACGCCAAAGAAAACGACGTGATGGGGATGCGGCCTGTGCCCGGCGGCGTTATTGACGTTCCGGCGGGGGAAACAGTAGAGTTGAAAGTAGGCGGAAAGCACATCATGTGTATTGATAAAAATCGCGCTCTGGAAATTGGCGAGGAAATTCCCATCAAACTGACTTTTGCCAATGCCGGTGATAGGGAAGTGACGGCCGAAATTCGGGAAGGAGCTATGGAAGATATGGATATGGGCAACTAGATTTCTTATAGTGAATACCTTCTCTTTAAGTGCCTGGCGTTCTCTGGAACGTCAGGTGCTTTTTTTGTTACTCTGTCCAGGAGATGAGGATATTTTCTTCACTGTCGGCCAGTTGCAGGGTGATGGGGCCGTCTACGCCGGACGGCCGTGCCCAACTACCCGCGTATGGCTGGCCGGGGATGAGGGTGACGGGCCAGCTTGCCTGCCGGCTGCCGTTGACCCAGACGGAGAGCGTGCCGGGGGTGACGGCCGTAGCCATCAGCCAAAATTCCGCACCTTGCCCCGTGTCTACCAATCGCAGCGCAGCCTGCTCATTGGCCGTATCTACTCCACCCAGACCATTCACCGGATACCACTTTTCTGTCCAGGAAATCGTTGCGCCGGCGGCCAGCGAGACGTACGTCCAGAAGTCGGGGGTGACGCCGCTGCTCCACATTTCCAGGTAATCACTGTCGTCGTCCGTCCACAAGCCGGGGCCGAGGTCGGCCGGGCCGAAGAATTTGTGGCCGGGAATCACGGCCGTATCCATCACCCGCAAAATCCCCTGATCTACCTGGTGATCGTAAATGCCGGTAAAGTTGTCGTGGAGGTTGGGGGCAAAAAAACCAATGTAGTGTGTCCAGTTTTGGTAGTTGGAGAGGGTACGGCCGTTGTATACCGGCCAGGCCATCACCTCTTGCGGCTCCGGAATCTGGCTGTCGCCGGTGGAGTGAATGATGACGGTATCGGTGGGGACAAGAAACTCGGTGTTGGGTGAGACGCGGTTGTTGTTGAGGGCAATCATACCGTTGAGCCAGAACTGGTAATCCTGGGCGACGGCCGTGTCATTTTTCACCCAGGGATTGATGGTGATAGTGGCGTGATCTGCATCCAGGGAAAGGGGAAAGGGTGACGCCGACTTCCAGCCCCGTTTTGTCCTCCACGTCGCTGACGGTGATGGTGGCGGTGTTGCTCAATGTCTGTGTCGTGTACTGCCAGGGCCGGTACTCATTCAGGCCGTGTTCGTC
>JALUPA010000043.1 GCA_027054335.1 Ardenticatenaceae bacterium | reverse complement strand
AGGATGGCGTTCATCACATTGTTCACGTCTGCGTTGAGGCGTACCATCAGATTGCCGGTGCGGAAGCGGTCAAAATTGGCAAAGGAGAAAGTCTGCACTTTGGCGTAAACGTATTTGCGCAGGCCAAAGGCCACACCTTGGGCAAAGAAGACGGCCAGCGCGGCCGTGCCAGCCATGGTAACGCCGGCCAAAACGGCTAACACGGCCATCCACAAACCGGTGCGAATAATTGCTTCCGGGTCCTGGGCGATGATGCCGTCGTTGATTAAAACCTGATTCAGGGTGGCTACGCCAATCATGCACAAGGCTGAAATCAGCAGCAGCACTTGGGACAAGATTAACCGGCCCCGGTACATTTTGAAGATAATGAATGTGCGCGGCAAGGCTTTAAGCATGTGTTTTTCTCCTTAACTTTGCATTCATCAGATTGGTTCAATCCTCAAGATTGAACCAATCTCGTTATTTGGCAAAACCTACAGCGCGGGTTTCCCGGATAACCGTCACTTGAATCTGGCCGGGATACTGCATCGTTTCCTCGATGGATTTGGCGATATTTTTGGAGAGGCGCATAGATTCCAGGTCGTCAATTTTGTCCGGTTTGACCAGGATGCGAATTTCCCGGCCGGCTTGCAAGGCGTAGGCGCTCTCTACGCCAGGGAAGGAGGTGGCGATTTCTTCCAGGGTGCGCACCCGCTTGATGTAGTTTTCCAGGCTTTCCCGGCGCGCGCCGGGGCGGGCGCCGGAAATGGCGTCGGCTGCTTCCACGATGATGGCTTCTACAGATTCCGGATCAACTTCGTGGTGATGGGCGGCGATGGCGTTGACGACGAGGGGCGGCACTTTGAAGCGGGCGCAAAATTCAGCGCCGAGTTGGGCGTGGGTCCCTTCCTGGTCATGATCCATCGCTTTGCCGATGTCGTGCAGTAAAGCGCCCATTTTGCTAACTTCGATGTTGGCCCCCAGTTCGGCGGCCAGCACGGCGGCAATTTTGGAAGCTTCGACGGAATGGTACAGTTGGTTTTGGCCGTAGGAGGTGCGATATTTGAGCCGCCCCAACATCTTGACAATCTGGGGATGCAGGCCGTGGACGTTGGCTTCGTAGACGGCTTCTTCGCCGGCTTCTTTGATGACCTGGTTGACTTCGGTGCGGGAATCTTTAATGAGTTTTTCGATGCGGGCGGGATGGATACGGCCGTCAGAAATCAACTTCTCCAACGCTCTTCGGGCCACTTCCCGGCGCACCGGATCAAAACTGGACACAGACACTGCTTCCGGCGTGTCGTCTACCACAATGTCCACCCCGGCCGCCTGCTCAAAAGCGCGAATGTTACGGCCGCTGCGACCAATAATGCGCCCTTTCATCTCTTCATTGGGAATGGGCACGACGGAAACTGTCAGTTCCGCTACCTGATCGCTGGCGATGCGCTGGATAGCCATGGCTACCAGTTCGCGGGCTTTACGGTTGGCATTTTCTTTGGCCTCATCCTCAATTTCGCGCATGACGCGGGCCATATCCTGCCGGGCTTCTTTTTCCACGTCAGCCAACAGCAATTGCTTGGCTTCTTCGGTGGTGAGGGTGGCAAGTTGTTCCAACTGCGTCCGGCGTTCTTGTTCGATGGACGTCAGCCGGTTTTGCTGCCTGTCCAGCCGACTTTGCCGTTTATTCAAGTTTTGTTCGCGTTGCTCCAGCTTTTTGGCCTGGTGGTCCAGGTTTTGGCTGCGTTTATCTACCCGTTCCTCAGCGCGGGCTAAATCCTTATACCGTCTTTCCACCACTTTTTCCGCTTCGGCCCGAATTTTCTGGGCTTCCTGGCGCGTAGTTTTCAGAATAGCCTGACTTTCCCGTTCTGTTGCTTTGCGGGTTTCTTCCAGGGCTTGTTCAAATTCTCGTTGGGCTTGTTCGGTTTTGGGTCTTAGCAGGAGGTAGGCAGCGCCCACCCCTACAATTGCGCCAATGATCAGTCCCAATATAGCGGGTCCTATGAGTCCCATATTTTAATCTCCTTAATAAGCCGCAGATTGCGCGGATTAAATCCATAAAATCCGGGCAATCCGCGGTTTTTCTGTTTATGATTCCGACGCAGGTTCCCACGTTTCGGTCGTTACTTGTTTGATAATGTCATAAGGGAAGCCGCGTCGTTGTAAATAACCGGTCATTTTGGCCCGGAACGCTTCTTCCTCTAAATTGTGCCAGCGCGGGGCCTGTTTTTGGGCCAGGCGGCGGGCAGATGCCATATCGTCAACCGGGGCTATGGCTTCGTCAATAATGTCGCGGTTGACGCCTTTTTGCTGTAATTCCTGGCGCAGGGCCATCTGGCTACGCGGTTTGAAGGTTTCTCGCTGGTCTACCCAATAGCGAGCAAAGGCCAGGTCGTCCAACAGTGCGACGGCCTGTAACCGGGCGATGGCATGGTCAATGGCGGCTTCGTCGAACCCTTTTTGCCGCAGTCTGCGGCGCACTTCGGCAATGCTGCGGGGCCGGTGTTCAATGAAGCGGATGGCGGCCTGTTTAGCGGTTTCCTGCGAATCGGCGACCTTGAGTTTGTCTATGTCTGCTTCTGTCAGATGTTGGCCGACGCGCAAGGACACGGCCGTAAACGCTGCCAGTCCAAAGGCAAATTCATCATCCAGATACACGTTTACCCGGTTGGGGTTACGTTTTTGTTTTGTTAAAGCAGTGATAATAGCCATAAATAAACAATAACTATTCAGCTATTAGAGGTGACAGTCACTTACATACATCGCAGCTTCGCCTGTCACCTCCAGCAAAAGTGACTGTCCCCTGTATGGTTACAATAAACAAGCCGTGGCAGTAGCGCCACGGCTTTTATTGATCGCTGTAACCCTGAATGAACCATTCAGGCGTTAACTTTTTAGCTAATAAGTTGCAATTGCAGTTCTAAACAGAAGAAGCAGCCCTCTAGCCAGGGTTAAAACAGATAAATTTTGCGTCAAAGTCGGCAAAATCAGAATGTAGAATCATTTTAGTGACTCTCGTACAGAATCGGCATAAAAAATTTTTACTGAGTTTATATCTGCCCGGAGGCAGGGAAAAATGATTTAATCGATTTGGGTGCTAGTTAGGTTACTTTTCAAATGTCTGTTATTAGAAATTGCTTCGCTTAATCAATAAAGCCAATGACGGCCTGGCCGGGAAACGGCCGTAAGATTCAATTGTGCTAATTTTTTAACAAAATTTACGAGATTAACAAGATTATTTCCTCCTGTAAATCCCGTCCGAATGTTTTACTCGACCGGTTCTTCCAGTCCGGCTTCTTGCCGAATCTGTTGATCCAGAAGGTAGAGTAATTCCGGGTCTTCTGCCAGAAACCGCTTTGCATTTTCGCGCCCCTGGCCTAACAAGGTATCTCCGTGACGGAAAAAGGCGCCACGCTTCTCAATCAGGCCATATTCCACCGCCAAATCCAGGACGCAGCCTGTTTTGGAGATACCTTCATTATACATAATATCAAATTCCGCTTCCGTAAAGGGTGGAGCCACTTTGTTTTTCTTGACCTTCACCCGCGTCCGGTTGCCTACCACATCGCCGCTGGCCTTGATGGCCTGAATGCGGCGAATGTCCAGGCGGACTGAGGAGTAGAATTTGAGCGCGTTGCCGCCGCTGGTGACTTCCGGGCTGCCAAACATGACGCCAATCTTGCTGCGCAGTTGGTTGGTAAAGATGACCACCGTGTTGGTTTGCTTGATGGCCCCGGATAGTTTGCGTAAGGCCTGGGACATAAGCCGGGCTTGCAAACCGACGTGCGTATCCCCCATTTCTCCCTCAATTTCTGCGCGGGGGACTAAAGCGGCTACAGAATCAATGACCACTACGTCCATCGTGCCAGAACGAATAAGGGCTTCGGCAATTTCCAGAGCTTGTTCACCTGTGTCTGGCTGGGAAATGTAGAGATTTTCCATATCTACGCCGCAGCGGATGGCGTAGTTGGGGGCCAAAGCGTGTTCCATGTCCACAAAGGCGCAAATACCGCCTTCTTTTTGGGCTTCAGCAATGATATGGTAGCAAAGGGTAGTTTTACCGGAGGATTCCGGCCCGTAAATCTCGGTGATTCGCCCACGTGGTATGCCGCCTACACCCAGGGCAATATCCAGAGAAAGCGCCCCGGTGGGAATGGTTTCTACTTGCAGATGGTAGGCATCCCCCAGGCGCATGATGGTACCTTCCCCGTATCGCTGAGTAAGGGAGGCGATGGTGTTTTCTAATGTACGGTCTTTGTTGTTCTTGCTCATTCGTGTTGCCAATTGGCGTATTACGCTTCACGTATTACGTTTGTTTTATGTATAGGACTTAATAATGTAGTGTACAATAGCGTTATGGAATCCGCAAACCAATTTAATGTGCCAAGAAGCGAGGCTACGGCCGTGCGCCTGGCAGTTCCCGGAGACGGGGCGCAGATTACGCAGCTGTTGCAAACAGCTAAATTTCCACACTTGCACGTGGATTGGCATTTGCCGGGGGACTGGATTGGCACGCCTGGCTTTGTGGTGCAGACACGGCCGTCCGGCATTCAGGATGGGGCGGAGATAACGGCTTGTCTGGCAGCCGCGCCGGACCCGCTGCCGGCGGCTTGGGTGCGGGTGGCGGCTTTGCGTGATGGGGGGGATATGACGGCCGTCTTGTCTGCTATGCTGGAACCCATCCTGCCCTGGCTGCGCCGGGAAGGGGTGACAGAATTGGGCTGGCTGGCGATTGAAAGCTGGCCCAACCCCTGGCTGCCGGGTCTGGGCTTCCGGCAGGTGAATGAGATTGAGATTTACGTGAAGGAGGATACGGCCGTGCCGCCAATCCCCACCATACCCAATCTACACATCCGCCCGGTAGCTGAGTCTGATCTGGCATCATTGGCTACTATGGAAGCTAAAGCTTTTGTCCCTTTGTGGCGGCACAGCGCCCGCGCCCTGCAACTGGCCCGCTCCCAGGCAGCCAGCTTCGATGTGGTAGAGGTGGCCGGGGAACTGGTCGGTTTTCAGTTAAGCACCCGCAGCCGCCACGGCGTCCATCTGGCCCGGATGACGATTGATCCGGCCTGGCAGGGACAGGGTATTGGTTCCGTATTGCTGACCCATGCTTTGCGTGGCTATCACCGGCGCGGCTTGTACCGGGTGACGCTCAACACGCAGATAGATAACATTGCCTCGCAGCGCCTTTACCGGAAGTTTGGTTTTGCGGCCAGCGGCGAGCGCATCCCCATGTGGGTATTGGATTTGTCGGAGCGTTGTTGACCTTAAGAAACTTTTAATGGCTGGTGCTTTACAATGGATGCGTTTGCAGGGTACGTGGAAAGAAGCATGGGGGTGGGCGTCACATTATTTGGCAGTAAGTTGAGGTGTTAGTTTGATGGGAACCCCAACCAGAGTCCTTTATATTGAGGACGATCAGGCTTGCGGACGGCTGGTGCAGCGGGTCTTGCAGCGTTCCGGCTATGAGGTTTTGCTGGCCTTTGACGGCGCTGAGGGCATGACGCTGGCGCAGAAGATGCAGCCTAATCTCATTTTGATGGATATTAACCTGCCGGAGGTGGACGGCCGTGTTCTTACCACCCGATTACGCAGCACACCCTATTGCAAAGAAACCCCCATCGTTGCCCTGACAGCTATGACTGGCAGTAAAGAACGAAAACTGGCGCTGGCGGCCGGCTGTACCGGTTTTCTCACCAAACCGATCAACGTAGAACGATTTCCCCAGCAAATAGATGCTTTTTTACGCGGCGAAAAACAAAAGCTGCCTTTGGCCGAACAACAGCGCCATCTGGAACAATTTACCCAGGATTTGGTGACTCGTCTGGAAGAAAAAATCCGCGAACTGGAAGAGACCAATGCGCATATGGCTGAACTCACCCGGCTCAAAGGTGAATTTCTGCGGATGGCTTCCTTGCAGATGGAACCGCCTATTTTGGTTACCGGCCAGCAAATCAGGCAGCTGCAAAAAATACTGTCTGAGATTGAGGAAGGGCAGGCGGGGGTGCAAGCGGTGGCGGAGCTGTTGCAGCGCATGGAACGGGGCATGGATCGGATGAAGCAGGTGGTGGCGGAGATGCTGCAAACGTCTCAGGTGGTAAGCGGTTTGATGAATTTGCGTTTTATGCCGGTATATCTGGGGCAGATTGTAGCCGAAGTGGTGGGCCGGTATGATGCGGTGTGCCGGGAGCGGGTTTTGCATATTTATACGGAGGATTTGTCTTCTCTGCCACTGGTGAATGGCGATTATGCGCAGTTGCGCACGGCCGTAGACAATCTCATCGGTAACGCCGTCAAATACACGCCGGACGGCGGCCATATTTACGTGCTGGGCAATGTGACGGAAGATGAAGTCTGTCTGGTCATTCGGGATACAGGTATTGGGGTGCCGCTTTCCGAGCAGGAATCCATTTTTGAGATGTTTCACTCGGCACAGCCGGTGGAGCATCATTCCACCAGCAAATATGCGTTCAAAGG
>JALUPA010000042.1 GCA_027054335.1 Ardenticatenaceae bacterium | reverse complement strand
CTACATCTTAACAATTATGGGTACCCCATAAGTTACTTTTCATTTTTACTCATATAAGCAACTTCTTATGAGCCTTCAGAATACCTAAACCACAAAATATTAAAGAAATTATCCCGTTTGCCCCACACCGAGAACAATTGCCGCCTTCCAGAAGTGTTTGTTTCCGTAATTAATCTTCTATTGAAGATGCCAAATCAATTTTTATATTCCGTTCTGAACAAGGCAAAGGTGAATTCAGGTAAGTTTGACTTTCAGCATTCCATCCATTGAATTCGCCATCCTCCACACGCACTTCACCTGTGGAAAAAGATATAAACCAAGTCTGCGAAACTTGAGCAGGATAAGTTTCCAAAGTTTGAACTGCCTTAACCACTTCAACCGCCACCCACAAACGATCGGGGGATAAATAAGAATCATATATAGCCAATTCAGGGGAAATACCTAAAATCTCATGCTTCACAATTTTGCCTGTTTTTGAATCTATAATAAACCTAAATGTTGGATAACTAATTCCAGAAAAGTCTCGGATTAGCCAAACTGAATTTAACATCCAATACGGTGTTCCTTTGACTTGTTCTGGTGGAAACCATAAAGGGTACTCGTCCGATCCACCGCTAGCTATAGGATAGGGTTCTTCAGGTTCAATGACGCTAATAGTTGCTGAGTCATTAGACAAGATCGCAATGGAATCGGGGAAAAAGAAAAAGACGTATTCGCCATCTTCAGACACCGCAGCATAATCAATCCAGCCCCACGTGATTTTGGCGCTTTCATCTTCTGGCAATTGCACCCAAATAGAGTTTTTTAAATCAAAATACCAAAACTGCAATGTTTCGTCTCGTGCCAAAATACGGTTTGGTAACACAAACCATAAATCAGTCATTCTGGCAGGGGCGTTTAACGGTTCCTGAGTCTCTATCGAACCGACGTAAAGTTCCCCTTTGTTATCTGCCCAAACAATCTGTTCATTCGGTAACCAGACCGCTTTGTATTTTGGTTCACCAACATAGTCGGATTCCAAAACCTTGAATTCACCTGTAACCAAATCAACCAGGGTGAGAGCGCTATTCAATGGCACATTGTTATCTGTTATAACTGAAAAAAGAGTCAGGCTACTTGCAGGATCAGGATTCCGGTTGATTTGATATACTGTGGATGAATAGTCACAACAGTACAAATTGTTAGTATCATCGAAGCGCCAACGTATTTTCCCTTTTTCTGAATTATTAAAATCAAATACAAGAACTGTGTCAACACAGGTATTAACTGTTTCTTCCGTCTCTTGTTCTTGTGATTCATTATACGTGTCCAATAAAGTTGGAGTTGGCCCTTGTTTTTCTTGCTGGTCTACTGGTACAGGAGAAGCTGTTATCGTGCTGACCGGAACACTTGTAAAAGTTGGGGACAGGGCTGGCGTAGGTATGGTTGGCTCTGAAAGACGAGATAGCGGCAGTGTATCAGTACGCTCAACATTTTTTGTTCCTGCACATCCAATTAAAAGAAGTAAACACGAAACACACAAATAGTAACCAATATGCTTTATTGTGCTACCATGAGCGTGACCAACTTTCGTTTTGGTAGAAGTAATACTGATTAACATTTCACCAAATGTCTTGCGCTTTCCTTACACAACCGAAACACATCCCGCTAACATATTGCGTAAAATTTGTATACCGGTGTAGTTCCCTGCGTGAGTGAATTCCACCAACTTACTAACCGAATACCACTAAAAGTTTCCATGTGTACATGATCATCATCATTGTAGTAAGGGCATTGTCCAGGAACATAGTTAACCACATATCCAACTTGAATGCTGCCAACACCGCTTAAATTCCACACACCATTACTGATTGGTGAATGTAAATGTCCATACAAAACCCAGCCAAAATAACATCCTGAAGCATTATAACCCCCATACAAATCAGCTTTTACTGCATTTCGATGACTTTGACTACAACCCGGTGCGCAATTATTAGTCTGCGTAAACCGTACACTTTTCACGGAGGTGAAGCATAAAATCGTACCAAAGCCCACTGGGAACCGCTCTTTACACTATCCTACCAACTATATTTGACATTATCCCACCACACCTCAGTATAAGTACAATTAACGCCATAGCAAGTATTATATAAAGTCACTTGCCCCAGATAGCCACTACCCGTAGCATATTCTGAACCGAGCCAAACCCATACATTTGCATAATTTTCTTGATTTATCACAGGCGTCCAATGGCTATACCCCGTATAACCACTCACATAATATTTTACAGTAGCGTCTGCGGGTAGGCCATTTAGTGGAATCCATGCCTCAAAACTATAGGTAGCAGCAGGACGATAGTTAGGAATATCCCACATCCCCCATACTGAATTTGAACACCGCGTTGGATGGTTGGAACAATAATTATGTGCCAATCCCCCTTTAAAACTGGAGCTGGCTTGCAGATTTAACGGACTGCCACTACTTTGCGCAGACACATCGGCAATTTCGGCCGAGGCAGCATATACGAAAGGCAAAGACACCATTATTACTAATGATAAAGCTATAAACATAGCTAAGAGAAATTTCCGTGTGTTTGACAAGATTTTTTTTGACATATTTACGACTCCTTTCCTTGTTGAACAAAAGGTAAATCGGAAGGCGATTGTCCCCAAAGTAATCTTTCTAGTTCATCCCATGGCACATATCTGCTATTGGTCGTTATTTTTGTAAGATCAAACATACTGTCCGTCATTGGCTTGTCGAATAGGATTTGAGTGATTACTGTCTGAATTATCCAATTACAACCATATTGGTATAAAAGATTCTCGTTTTCCGGGACACAAACTTGATATTTGAGAATCACTCCGGTTTCAGCATCAACCCAATAAGTATGTTTTTTGGCTATAGTCCCATCTTCAAAAACATGTGTGCGTGAAATCACGATAGCGGCACGATTGACAATGGTCTCTTTTCCCAAAATAGCAACTTCAGCATTTTGAAACATATTTTGTGCGATACCTGTTGGGTAAATTTGATCATTTAGCCCTGTCGGTATACCAACACCAAAAGGATGTGGGTAAATAGCCGGCTCGCTTGAATCAATCAATGGCACCACATAGTTTTGGAATGACTCTTTTACTTCATTTGGCACAACTTGGGTTGTATAAACATTAAGATCGTCCAATTCAGTAAAAATTGTGTTGCCATCAGTACGCCAGACATATTTCTGACCACCCAATGTCCGCGTCAGGAAAGCTTTGTCTGGTTGTTTTATTTGCATATGCGTCACTGATTCAGCGATATTCCCATCTTCCAAATTACGTGTCATCTCCACAGCACTAAGGCTTACTGTATCCCATGTCGAGTGACTGTGGAGCATCAACATCAATACATCCTGGGGATCAGATTGTGCAGTCAAAGGAGTATCAGGTAATGCAGATAGAGATTTCATACGTGAAGATGCGTTTACACCCTGTGGCCTCAAGTTAAACAAAAGGGCAACAACTACTATGAAACCTGCAAACATTCCCATTCCTATAAAAACCTTCGGTCTTTGCATCGTGCTATCTCCTCGTATGATATGTAGTAATGGGGACATCCCCATTGACAATAAATTGAATCCCCGAGATGCTGTAGTAAACAGCCCAAGAGGAAGCGCTCTTTCTCCTTGTTGCCTTCGCCAGAAGGACTTCTACGTAAGTATGCGCCCCTCAGCCTGTTGGGAACTTCTAACCCGTATTTTGTTCAACGCCAGCGGCGATTCGGGTAGCAGACCGATGAGCATTCTCGCGGCTGGTCAAGTTCTCATTTAACGAGGCTGCTGACCTCAACAGGACTCAGGGATTCAGACCCCTCTTGCGGCAAATAACCACAATAGGAGGTGTTTATGTTTTCCACAAATGATTTGTTAGTGGGCGTGGATATTCACCGCCGCACTAACGTGGTGCAGGTTATGAATGGCGCTGGCCGGACGCTGACGTCCCGGTTACGGGTGACCAATAACCGGCCCGGTACGGCTGCGCTGGCCAACCAACTGGCTGAGCTGGCCGAGGCCGGCGGTTATGACCACATTCATGTGGCTGCCGAAGCTACCGGCAATTATTGGCTGCCCTTCTTCTGTGAATTGGAACGGTCGCCCACTCTGGCTGATTGGCCCTTGTCTCTTTATCCCTTCAACCCCAAAATTATCCACAATTTCCGTAAATCCCTGGGAGATTGGGACAAAACCGACGATTTAGACACGGCCGTTATCGGGGAACGGTTGCGTTTTGGCCGGGAACTGCCGTATCCTTTTCATATGGAAGAGCGCTATCTGCCGTTACGTACCCTCACTCGTTATCGCTACCATTTGGTGCGTGAATTAGTGCGGGTCAAATCCCACACGCTGGCTCTGATCTACCTCCAAGCCAGCGAGTACACCGCCCAACCCGCTTTTTCCAACATCTTTAGCCGCACCAGCCAGGCGGTTCTCAAGGAGTTCCCCTCATTGGAAACAGTAGCGGCCATGCCGTTTGACGACCTGGTTGAATGGCTGGACATCCAGGGGAAACGGCGTTTTGCGCAACCGGAAGATAACGCTCGCCGCCTGCAACGAATTGCCCGCGATTCCTACCGGTTGCCGGATGAGTGGGCGACCTCGGTTCATACGGCCGTGACCTTGAGTTTGCGCCATATCACCGTGTTGCAACAACTGTTGACCCGGATAGATACGGCTATTGCTGACCAGATGGACAACTATCCCAATACCTTGACCACGATTCCCGGTATCGGCCCGGTCTTTGCCGCTGGCATCATTGCTGAAATCGGCAACCTGGCTCGTTTTGATTACAATCAGGCCAAAGTGGCCAGTTATGCCGGTCTCAAGTGGTCAAAACATCAGTCGGCCGAGTTCACCGCCGAAGAAACCCGGCTCAAGCGGACTGGTTCACGTTTTCTCCGTTACTATCTTTGCGAAGCAGCTCAGTTGGTTAGAATGCACGATGCTGAGTATGCTGCTTTCTACCAGAAAAAGTACCATGAAGTTCGTCATCATCGGCATAAGCGGGCCATTGTACTCACCGCTCGTAAGCTCGTTCGGTTGGTTGTGCGGCTGCTAACGACCAACGAACCGTTCCGGGCCAGGCAGGCGCCTAACGACGAGAACGGCTAAAACAGCCAGTCTGTGCTGCTGGTAATATCAGCTTCATAACCTGCTATTCGGTTGATAAAGTGCGATGTGGCAGGTTCGCGGTAGCTTACCTGCTTTTCAGTAAAAATTGGCTTATTTTGCCTCTTGACATTTCACCGTATTACTTACTCAGTTCCTCTCAATGTAGAGCGATCAAGCCTGAAAGTATCGAGAAGGAATTATCTCGAGCAGTTAATATATACGGGAGTTATCATAACATATCAGGCTTCACAAACCTTGCCTGATTGCGCCGATCTTGCGGCAGCATTACGCCATTTTTATGGCGCAATCACGCCAGCCCTTTTTTAGCAACCCAAACTGCGGCCCCCACCCGCGAATGGACGTCCAATTTGATATAAACGTCTTCCAGATACCGGCACACTGTCCGTTCGGAAATGTGCATGGCGGCGGCAATCTCGCCATTGCTCTTTTCGGCGCATACCAGGCGCAAAATGGTTTTGTCCTGTTCGGTTAAATCAGCCGGGGAAACAGACAGAGGGTCGGCCGTTTCCGCCGGTATTTGTAAACTTTCTTGCAGCAACCGGCGGCTGAACCAGTTTTCCCCTATGGCCACTGACCGGACAGCCAGGATAAAATTTCGCGGCGGGGCATTTTTGAGGACGCAACCGTCCACACTTTGCGCTGTCAATTGGCGCAGACAAATTTCGTCATTATCAGGCAGCATTACCAACAGCCATTTGCCTTTTTGTTCCTGTTTCCAGGCCAAAACAGCTTCCGGCAGGACGCAATTACCGGCCGTATCTGCCGTCCATAAAATAACGTCGGGCGGCTCCTCCCAATCTTGCGCATCCAGATGTCTCCAGGAAGCGGCGCTGCCGCAAAATTGCAAATCAGGCGTATCCTGCAAAACAAATTGAATGCCGGCGCAAAACACGGGACAGTTATCTACGACAAACACACGAACTACCGCTGCCATCTTACCTCCTGTTTTGTCATTTCTGTAACCTTCCAGCTACCTAGTTTCCTGAAACCCTGATCCTAATTTAAGCCGGCTGTATGCGCCAAAAGAATATCGTCTCCCCCCCCGCTGTATCAAGCCCCCGTACAGTTATCGCCGGAAAACTCTCATCAGACACAAAGGAAAAGCAGGATGAAAAACGGCCGTCACCGGCTAATCGAAATGGCAGATATAATCAGGAACAAATGAACAAACCCACGCTCAAACGCGACTGGCAATTACTGTATTCCTTCGTCGTCTTCATTGTTCTGGCTTCGCTGGACAATGCGGCGGCGGGCGTCTTGCCGCCGCTTTACGCCATCATTTCCCGCGATTTGGGGGCTAATGATGCGGCGCTGGGGGGGCGTCACGGCCGTTTACCTGATCATCGTCGCCCTGTCCGCCATCTACTGGGGCTACCGCGGCGACCGCACTAAACGCAAACCGCTGCTGTTCTACGGCACGCTCCTCTGGGGCGCAGCCATGATCCTCACTGCCCTGTCCCACAGCTTTGCCTGGTTTTTGCTCTTTCAGATGGTTACGGCCGTGGGCGTAGGCGGCATTAGTTCCGTCGGGTTCAGCGTCGTCAGCGACATCATTCCCGTACCGCGCCGGGGGATGGCCTTGAGCTTGTGGAGCATCTCCCAGAGGATTGGGGCGGCGGGCGGGGCGCTGCTGGCCGGCACGCTGGGCGCGCTCGACTGGCGGCTGCCCTTTCTGGTTATTGCCGGGCTGGGCTTCCTCTTCACCAATCCCTGGGTTATCTTCGCCTTTCTCGTCGCCTTCGCCGCCATCGCCCTGCAATCCAGCGATCCGTCCAACTGGGCCGCCATGCTTACCGACGTCAACCTGCCGGAACACCGGGGCACAGTCATCGGCATCAGCCGCCTTTTCCGAGCGGTGGGGAACGCTCTCAGCGTGGGCGCAGCCGGTTTTCTCATCACAGCCCTGGCCGTCGATTACCCCTCGCCTGACAATTACGCCATCACCCCGGCCGCTTTTCAATTTCTCGTTATTCCTGCCGGATTCTGTTACTATAAGGTCAGTCAACACATCGTCAAAGACAGGACGGCCGTTACCAACACCTTAAAAGCAAGAGCAGAAACGGCCGTGTCTCCCTGACCGCCCCGGTTCTGCAAACTGTCCTGTTTTCTCATTACAAACGTCACTTGCAGATTCATATGAATTTATGGAAACTAAATACCATAATCTTTTACATTCCCACCATAGAATTACACAAAGAAATCAGCAAACAACACCTGTCACATTTGTGTAAATCCATGGCCAAAATACACCAATGGAGGATTTCCCATGCCCCGCAAATTGCAAAATTTACAAATGCCTGTCCCCTCAGATATTGAGATTGCCCAATCAGTCGAACCTTTGCCCATCACCCAGATTGCCGAAGAAGTCGGCCTGATGCCGGAAGAATTGATTCTTTACGGCAACGACAAGGCCAAAGTGCGCCTCTCTGTGCGCGACCGACTGGCCGACAAACCCAACGGCAAATATATCGTCGTCACCGCCATCACCCCCACGCCGCTGGGCGAAGGCAAAACCACCACCACCGTCGGCGTCAGCCAGGCGTTGGGAGCGCATTTGGGGCAGAAAGTATTCACCTGCATCCGCCAGCCCAGCCAGGGTCCGACCTTTGGCATCAAAGGCGGCGCGGCCGGCGGCGGCTACAGCCAGATTATCCCCATGGAAGATTTCAACCTGCATCTGACCGGCGACATCCACGCCATCACCGCCGCCAACAACCTCCTGGCCGCGGCCATTGATACCCGGATACACCACGAATCATACCAAAGCGACGAAAAACTATGGAGTCGCCTTTGCCCGCCAGACAAAAACGGCGCCCGTCACTTCTCTCCCGTCATGTTGCGCCGCCTGAAAAAACTGGGTATTGACAAGACCGATCCCAACGACCTGACAGAAGAAGAAATTTCCCGCTTCGTCCGCCTGGACATTGACCCCGACGCCATCACCTGGCGGCGCGTCGTAGACACCAATGACCGCTACCTGCGCGGCATCACCATCGGTCGCGGCCCCAAAGAAAAATTTGAACGGGAAACCGGCTTTGACATCACCGTTGCCAGCGAAATTATGGCGATTTTGGCCCTGACCACTGACTTGGCCGACATGCGGCGGCGTTTGGGCGAGATGGTCATCGGCATGAGCAAGCAAGGCGAGCCAATTACAGCCGACGACTTAGGCGTGGGCGGTGCGCTGACGGTGCTGATGAAAGACGCCATCATGCCCAACCTGATGCAAACGCTGGAAGGCACACCCGCCTTTGTTCACGCTGGCCCCTTTGCTAACATCGCCCACGGCAACTCCTCCATCGTGGCCGATCAAATCGCCCTGAAACTGGTAGGCCCAGATGGGTACGTCCTGACGGAAGCCGGTTTTGGCGCGGACATCGGCATGGAAAAGTTCTTTAACATCAAGTGCCGTTACAGTGGGCTGGTTCCCAATGCCGTCGTCCTAGTGGCGACTATTCGCGCCCTGAAGATGCACGGCGGCGGCCCCAAGGTAACGGCCGGTGCGCCTTTGGCCCCGGAATACACGGAAGAAAATCTGGAACTGCTGGAAGCGGGCTGCGTGAACATGGTGGCGCACATCGAAAATGCCCTGAAATTTGGCGTCCCCGTCGTCGTGGCTATCAACCGCTTCAAGGACGACACCCCGGCCGAAGTGGAACTGGTGCGCCGCATCGCCCTGGAAGCCGGGGCGCAAGACGCAGTAATGACCAATCACTGGACGGAAGGCGGGGCCGGTTCGGTGGACCTGGGCCGGGCCATTATGGCCGCCTGCGAAAAACCGTCCGACTTCCACTTCCTCTATCCGGTTGACCTGAGCATCAAGGAAAAAATCGAGATTATTGCCCAAGAGATGTACGGCGCGGATGGGGTGGAATTTTCGCCCAAAGCAGAAGCGCAAATTGAGGCGTACACACGCAACGGCTTTGATAATCTGCCTATGTGTATGGCTAAAACACACCTGAGCCTGAGCCACGACCCGACGTTGAAGGGACGGCCGTCCGGCTTCATTGTGCCGGTGCGCGAGATTCGGGCCAGCGTGGGGGCCGGTTTCCTCTACCCGCTCCTGGGCACGATGAGTACCATGCCCGGCCTGCCTACCCGCCCGGTTTACTATGACGTAGATTTGGATTTGGAAACGGGGAAGGTTGTGGGGTTGTTCTAAAGAAGTAATTGGTAATTGAGTAACTGGGTAATTGCCTGGTTACTCAATTATTTCCTTCATCAAATTGTAGCCGCGGTATCCCTACCGCGATTATGCTTACGCGGTAGGGATACCGCGGCTACGGTCAAACACTGCTCAATTTTAGCAAATCGCAAAAATGAGCCAGTGAACCGTAGCCGCAAGGAATGTCAGCGTCGGGCGGCTGGGTGTTATCGGGGGCGATCCAGTAGGTGTGCATTCCCACGTCGTGCGCAGGCAGGACGTCTCGTTTCCAGTCGTCACCGACCATGACGGCCGTATCCGCCTCACACCCAATCACATCCAGAATTTCCCGGTAATACGCCAGGTTGGGCTTGCTGGCATGCATGTTGTCCATTGTCGTCACCAAGGCAAACGGGTATTTGTCGGCGGGAACGCCGGCCCAGCGCAGCCGTTCCTCAATGGCAAACGTGGGAAAGAGAGGATTGGTGGCAATGACTACTTTCAGCCCGGCGTCCAGACAAGCCTGCACCACAGCCGGCGCACCGGGGACGGGCTGGGTCAAGCTCCGCATTTTAGGGAATTCCTGGCGGTAGAATTGGTCGAAAAAGGCTTCGGTTTTAGCTGGATCGAGATTATTGCGCTCGGAGAAGCATCGCCAGAAGACGTCGTGGTTGGTTACGGCCGTGTCCGTATTCTGAATCGTCACCTTCGTACAGTATTGCAGTTCCGCCAGCAGCTTTTCCGGTGGCATCAACTCGGCCGCATACCGCCCAATCGCCACAAAATAACGCCGCAAAAACGCCTCTGTAGACGTTTTCAGCAGCGTATCATCCAGGTCAAACAAAATGGCTTTGAGCATAAGGGGTGACAAAGCGGCAGAGTTGCCAAGTGGAAGGTATTGTGTCACTTTGTCACCTGGCAACGCTGCTGCCTGTTCAATCAATATCGCCAAACAGTTCCTGCAAACCGGGCTTTTCTTTGGCACATTCCGGGCAGCCTACGTGGGGTTGGGGCACGTCAATCAGGTGTTTGCTGCAAAAGGCTTTCACCTCTACCCGCCGGTTCATCCCCATGAACCCTTCCTTTATGGTGGCTTCCAGCACCAAATCCGGGCTGCTGTTGGCCTGTAAAATTTCCGGCACGGGGCATTTGGCGCAGTCCTTCGGCTGCCACGCTTTGGAATTCCGGTTCTGTTCAATCAGGCGGCATTCCTGCTCCGAATGGCCCCGGTGAAAATTCTGGTAGTAAAAACGACACTCTTGTCCGGCAGGTGTAATCATAGCATTTCTGTAAAGGCCTACCCCACTTTAATAATACTCCGCTCTGCGCAACACTGTGCCCGCTTTCTTTATCGCCCGTTCCAATTTCTTCAGAGCTTTCCATAATTCATCAAGATCATCCGGTTTTTCTGCAGCCAATTTTGCAAAATCAACGCCACTTTTAGCAATACTGAATGCAGGGCTATAAATCGCCGGTGACTCTTTGCTCGCACGTAGTTTTTTTGCTTGTTGTGATATTTCTTCGAGTAATGGTGTCCAATCTTTGTCTGGTTTCTTCTTTCTGTTCGCTCTTTCAAACTGTTCTTGCGGCTCAAAACTTTCGATAATTTTACCATTTTGCTTGGCCGCCATATAAGTTTCTTTCAGGTTAGCTCTTATCCCGCCGCCAAAGGATATGCTATATCCTTGCAACAGGCTGTCATAAATTATCTTGCCTTTGAATGGTAAAAGCGTCGCTTTTACGTAGTATGGCAGCCGAACATACGCCAACATATCCTCAAATGAATCGTGAAGTGCTAATACGCCATATACTTTTTCATCGCCAATAAAGATGGCGTATTTTTTGAGAAGCCGTTCAATGAAATAATCGCCACGCCGGTATTTCTTCCAGCTCTTTACGATTTCTAACTCTTCCTGAGATAAATTTTGGGGGTTTTCCTGCACATATGAATCAATTATCTCAATATTATCGTAAAGAGCATCCCTGACCTTGATTTTTTCTGGCGGCGATAACAGTTCATATTCTGCAACAGTCGTAACATCAGGAATAATAGACATCTTCAGATTCACGTAATTCTGAAGAGACCACATGAGCTTGAAAAACAAATCTGCATCTTGTGTTGAGAGTTTCATTTTTATATTTTACCCTTAACATATCCGCATAACAAAAGTCCCACACGCAAGGTGTGGGACTTTGAGATATATAGTGCGCCCTGAGGGACTCGAACCCCCGGCCTTGCGGTTCGTAGCCGCACGCTCTGATCCAACTGAGCTAAGGGCGCCTGCAAGTGACCTGACTATGATGAGAGCGGGGAGGATGGGATTCGAACCCATGAACGGCTTTTAAACCGTTAACCGCTTAGCAGGCGGCCCCAATCGTCCACTCTGGCACCTCCCCATGTTCATCCTGGAAGGCCATTTGTTAAATATTGTAACAACAAAACAGATGTTAGGCATCCTTTTGTTGAAGGCGGAGGGAGAGGGATTCGAACCCCCGGTGAGCTTGCGCCCACTACGGTTTTCAAGACCGTCGCAATCGTCCACTCTGCCATCCCTCCACAAAACCGGAGGGTTTCCGTCCGGCGAAAAAGTATAGCACGGCCGTTTCCCCATGTCAAAACAGAATTTGTAAACTGCCTCATTCTAACGGTATAATAGCCTTGTTGACCGTTTCATCTATATCCACTGAAGTAGGAGGCTTAACATGAGTGAAAAGAAAATTTTGTTTCTTGTTGGTGATTACGTAGAAGATTACGAGGTGATGGTTCCCTTCCAGATTTTGCAGGCGGTAGGCTACACTGTTCACGCCGTCTGCCCGGATAAAAAGGCGGGAGATGTGGTGCGCACGGCCGTACACGACTTTGAAGGCGACCAGACCTACAGCGAAAAACGGGGCCATAACTTTGCCCTCAACGCTGATTTTGACGAGGTGAACCCCGAAGATTACGCCGGACTGGTCATTCCTGGCGGCCGCGCCCCGGAATATATCCGCCTGAATGAGCGCGTGCTGGAAATTACCCGCTATTTCATGGACAACAACAAACCGCTGGCCGCCATTTGTCATGGGGCGCAGGTATTAGCGGCAGCCGGTGTGCTGCAAGGCCGGCAATGCTCCTGCTACCCGGCCGTTGGCCCCGACGTGACCGTCGCCGGCGGCGAATTTATGGACATCCCCGTAGACCAGGCTTATACAGATGGCAATCTGGTAACAGCCCCCGCCTGGCCGGCCAACGCCAACTGGATGGCCGATTTTCTCAAAGTTTTGGGCGCTAAAATCGAAATTTGATGCGTAATGCGTGATGCGTGATGCGTGACCAGAAAAAGTATCACGCATCACGTATCACGTGTAGATCATAAATGACGAAATGGGCATTGCTATGGAGTGTTATTCTTTTCGGTTTACTTTTGGCAGGCTGCCAGGGGGATGAATCGCCGGGAGATACGGCCGTACTTCACGCCCAATCCTCAGAAATATCAGAACCCGCAGAAGTTTCCGCCAAATTGCCCACCTTGGCGCCTACGGCCGTTCTGCCCCCGCCCACCATTACCCCATTCCCTACCGCTACCCCTCTACCCCTTCCCACGCCAACGCCAGCCCCCACAGCCACACCCACCGCTACCCCCATCGGCCCTTGCGACGGCCGTATGCCCAACGGCGATCTGCTCACTATCGTCACCAAAACCTACGGCCTCAGCTCCGGCTACGCCCCGGACGATCTCGTTCCCCTGGCCGACTACCTGGGCAATGACGTCACCCTGGGCTACCCGATTTACCTTCGGGCTGTGATGATTGAACCACTGCTGCAAATGATTCGGGATATGCAGGCAGCCGGGCTGGAACCGCAAATCCTGTCCGGTTACCGGGCTTACAGCGAACAGGCCGCCGCCTACGCCAAATGGGCTGCCGAATTTCCGGATCGGGTGGACATCCTCAGCGCACCGCCGGGCCACAGCGAACACCAACTAGGCACGACGCTGGATTTCGGTTCACCCCACCTGGCGGAATACAGCGGCGATCCCACGCTGCAATTCCACACCTATTTCTACAAAACGCCGGAAGGTGTCTGGTTGAGCGAAAATGCCTGGAAATACGGCTTCACCCTCAGCTACCCCCGCGAGAGCCAAGAATTGACCGGCTTTTTCTACGAACCGTGGCATTATCGCTACGTCGGCGTGGAGATGGCGACCATATTGCAAAATGCCGGTACTTACTTGACGGCTTATCAGTTGGTAAACCAGCCGGAGCCATGTATCCCGTGATGCGTATTACGTATTGCGTAACCGCTTTTGCGGCGTTGGTTCTGCTGGCTGCTTGCCAGGGGAATGGAGAAGCAGAAAAATTGGCTACGGCCGTACCCGCCACCGCCATCAGCCAATCAGTCAACACGCCGCAGCCCATCCCCGCCACTCAGCCGCTGCCCACAAACACGCCGCCTACGGCCGTACCCCCTACGCCAACCGCACCAGCTCCCGTCATCATTGCCCTGCCGCCAGAATGGGAAACGGCGGTAACGGCCGCCATCGCCCCGCTGGACAATCGCCAATGGCAAATCATTGTCAGCAACGCCCCGCTGGACGCCCTGAACAACGGCCAGGCGCAAATTGCCCTGAGCAGCAGAGGAACCGGGACGCTCGTTTACCAGGAGCCGATTGTGTTAGCCGTGCCTTTCTTTACGCCGTGGGAAGCCGTCACCCTGGCGGAGGCGCAGGAGATTGTGGCAAACGGCCGTGACGACGTAACCATCCTCTCCTGGGACGAAATGACGCCGGACCTGAAAGCGCTGCGGGTGGACGGCCGGCATCCCACCGACGCCGCCTACCCCCTGCAAAAACGGTTGACGCTGACGGCCGTACCCCAAGCGCAAACGGCCGCCGCCGATCTGACGGCCGCCCTGCAAACCGCCCTGGCCCCCGAACCGAGCGTGAAGATTACGGCCGTAGGCGACGTGATGCTGGCCCGGCTGCTGGGGGAATTGATCGCGCAAGGCAAGCTGGAATTCCCCTTCGCCCCGGTCGTCCCCCTACTGCAAAACGCCGATTTGACTATCGGCAACATGGAATCAGCCCTGGGCACGCTGGGGCAGCCGGAAGATAAAACCTACACCTTCCGCGCCCCGCCGGAAGCAGCCAAATCCCTGGCCCTGGCTGGTTTTGACGTGGTGTCTCTGGCGAATAATCACGCCATGGATTACGGCCCGGAAGCCCTGCTGCAAGGGATCGATCTGCTCAAGGCGGCGGACGTGGCTGCCGTCGGCGCGGGAGAGAATTACACCGCCGCCCACCGGCCATATCTGACGGAGATTAACGGGCTGAAGCTGGCCGTACTGGGCTACGTCAACGTGGGGATGGAAGGCAGCCCGCCTTACTTCGTCACGGAAAGCTGGACGGCGACGGAGACGGCCCCCGGTGTGGCCTGGGCCAACCCGGAGGAAATTATGGCGGACGTTACGGCCGTGCGCGATCAAACCGATCTCATCATCGTCATCCTGCACAGCGGCCTGGAATACGTGGAGCAGCCCGCCCCGGAGCAAATTGCCGCCGCCTACGCTGCCATTGACGCCGGAGCGGACGTCGTCATCGGCCATCACTCCCACATTTTGCAGGGAATCGAGTATTATAAAGACGGGGTGATTGTCTACAGCCTGGGCAATTTTGCTTTCCAGATTGACGGCGATCCGGGCACGGCCATCCTCAACGTCTGGCTGGATGGGGATGGCGTGCGCAGCCTGGAACTGATCCCAGCCATCGTCCAGGAAAGCGGCCAGCCTCGCCTGGCGACGCCGGAAGAAGCAGAGCCGATTCGGCAATGGGTCTATTTTTTGTCCCGGTTTTTGCCGGTGGAAAATTTGGGTAATTGAGTAATTACCCAATTACAAACGTTGCCAACCAGATAACAATAATCTATACTGAACCGTGAGGTTTATCATGGAGACAACCATTCAAATTTCGCCGGAAACTTATAAACTGCTGAAACGTCAGGCTAGAAAAAAACAATCAACACCAGAACAAATAGCAGAAACGATGTTACGACAGCAGTTGGGCGGCGCAACTCATATCGAGCAAAAACAAACCCCGGCCGGCCCCCAGGCTTATCTGCGAGGTACACGGGTGGCTGTACGTCATATCGCCGCGTTCCTCAAAGCCGGTTACACGGTTGAAGAAATTATCCAGGAGACACTGCCCCATATTCCCAGAGCCGCTATCTACGAAGCTATTGCCTATTTTTACGATCACGAAACTGAAATTAACGAAGAACTGTCAGCCAACTCCGAGGAAGCCGTTCACATCCAATTACGTAAACAACTGTCTCCAGCACAATACGCCCGCTTAACAGGACAATCAATGTGAGTGTCCCCAGATTTCTTCTTGATGAACATGTTTGGGGCGGGTTAATTCGAGTGGGACAAGATTTAGGAGCAGACATCCTGCTTGTGCAAACGCAACTCCCTGAAGGCGCTGACGACGAAGACGTATTTGCTTTTGCCGCTATTCAAAAACGAGTTTTGCTCACAAGCAATGCCCAAGATTTTGCTCCATTGGTTGCCGATTGGTTCTTGGCAGAGCGGGAACATTGGGGAGTCATCGTCGTACCAGGACAAACCAAAAGAAGTCTGTTAAGCCACGCTTTGAAAAACATCGTCCAACAATATTCGGCCGATTCACTGAAAAATAGTTACCGCTTTATTCAAGAATTCGTCTAAACCACTCCTAAACATAATGATCGATTTCCAATCAATTCAAACATATCTTTTGCACAAAAAGGGTGCGACAGAGGAACGGCCGTTTGGCCCCGACGTGCTGGTGTACAAGGTAATGGGCAAGATGTTCGCCCTGGTACCGGAAGACCCGCCGCTGCGTATCAGCCTGAAATGCGACCCGGATGAGGCGTTGGCACTGCGGGATATGTATACGGCCGTGCAGCCCGGCTACCATCTCAACAAAAAGCACTGGAACACCGTCACCCCCGACCCCACCCTCCCCGAAGACGAACTATGGCGCATGATTGACAACTCTTATGCCCTCGTCGTTGCCAATTTGAAAAAAGCAGAGCGTGAGCAACTGCTTTAACAACTTATTGCCATTCTCTTGACAAAGGTATATTTATGGTATAATTTCTATACCGTTATGTTTGAGTATGATCCTGCCAAAAGTGCAGCTAACCAAAAGAAACACGGCATTGATTTTGAAACGGCTCAACAATTATGGGATGACGGCAACCTGATTGAAATTCCTGCCAGAACAGTAGATGAACCCCGTTTTCTGGTAATAGGCAAAATATCTGGCAAGCATTGGGCGGGAATTATCACCTATCGAGACGGTAACATTCGTATTATATCTGTACGGCGCGCCAGAAAAGAGGAAATCAATTTATATGAAAGCTTCTGAATTTGATGAAAAGTTCGATGCCGGGGAGAGTATCCTCGATCAACTTGATCTAACCAAAATACGCAAGCCTGTGCTGGAACAAAAGAGAGTAAACGTAGATTTTCCCATCTGGATGATCAACGCGCTTGATAAAGAAGCTAAACGATTGGGCGTTACCCGCCAATCAATCATTAAAATCTGGCTGGCTGAACGTCTGGAAAAAAGCAGCCCATAACCCAATTGTGCCTTTTCAGTTTGTAGAACGAGACGAAGCCATGCTGGCCGGGGAGATGGGTGCGGCCGTACAAATGGCCATGCGTATTCTGACGACGATGGCGCGGGTGTATGGAGCGGAACGGCTGCTGGACATTGAAGCGGCGCACATTGACGGCTGCCTCTACCACGGCGATTCCGGGATTGCGTTTGCCCAACGGCTGGTAGACGGCGGGGCGCAGGTGCGCGTCCCCACCACGCTGAACGTGGGGGCGATTGATTTGCTGCATCCGGATCAGTTCCAGGGCACGGCCGTTCAAGCCCAACGCGCCGCCCAACTGATGCGCCTTTACCAACAAATGGGCTGCCAACCCATCTGGACGTGTACCCCCTACCAAACCAGCTACCGCCCCGCCTTCGGCGCACAGATTGCCTGGGCAGAAAGCAACGCCATCGTCTTTGCCAACTCAGTTTTGGGGGCGCGGACGAACCGGTACGGCGATTTTATTGACATTTGCGCCGCCCTTACCGGCCGCGTGCCGGCCGCCGGACTGCACCTGACGGAAAACCGGCGCGGCCAGCTTCTGTTCCAACTGCAAAACATCCCGGACAAGCTGCTGGCAGAAGACGTCTTTTACCCTGTCCTGGGCTACTTTTTGGGACAGCACAGCGGTGACAAAATTCCGGTAATCGAGGGGCTACCGCCGGAAGTGACAGAAGACCAATTAAAGGCGTTGGGCGCAGCGGCGGCTTCTTCAGGGTCAGCCGCCATGTTCCACGCTATCGGGGTAACGCCGGAAGCGCCCACGCTGGCGGAGGCGCTGCACCACCAGCCGCCGGAAGCCGTCGTCCCCGTCACCCTGGCCGATTTGCGCCGCACCCGCGAACAGCTTTCTACTGCGCCGGACGGCCGTATCCAGGTCGTCGCTCTGGGCAGCCCCCACTACTCACCGGCCGAATTTGCCCAACTGATGCCCTTGCTGGCCCAACACCCCATCCACCCCGACGTGGAATTTATCGTCTGCACCAACCGGATTGTACTGGCGGAATTGCAAAAGCGGGGCTGGCTGGACGAATTGCAACAGGCAGGTGTGCGGCTGGTGGTAGATACCTGCGTCGTAGTGGCCCCGATCACCCGCAGTAAAGGGGGTGTGTTGATGACCAATTCCGGCAAATTTGCCCATTACAGCCCCGGCAACATCGGCCTGGACGTGGTGTACGGCAGTCTGGAAGAGTGTGTACGCTCAGCGGTGCTGGGGCGCGTTTGGCGGGATGAAGGATTGTGGCGCTGGTAATTTTTTTGCCGCGGATTACGCGGATTTTTCAGGATTTAATCCCGGCTAATCCGCGTAATCCGCGGCTCATGGAGATGGAGAATTGAAAATTAAGGCGCGGGTGTTGGTAGCGGGGGAAGCGGCGGGCGAGACGCTGGTTTTGGCGGAACCGTTGAGCTTGTGGGGCGGCCTGAACCCGGAAACGGGGGAAATCATTGACCGGCGGCATCCCCAGGCGGGCGAAATTGTGACGGGCAAAGTGTTGGTTTTGCCGTCGGGACGAGGATCGAGCAGCGCCAGTTCTATTTTGCTGGAAGCGGTGCGGGCGGGGACGGCGCCCGCGGCCATCATCACGGCCGTACCTGATCCCATTCTGGCGTTAGGCGCAGCGGTGGCCCGCGAAATGTATGACCATGCGCCGCCGGTGTTGGTGGTGGATACGGCCGTTTACCACCAAATTCGCGCGGGGGACAAAATACAGGTTGAGAGGGACGGGGCCGTATCACCATCACTTGAGCGCAGTCAATCTGGCGTATTATTGATTGGGATCAAAAAATTGATTAAAACCTTTTTGCCTCAAACCTTTTTTTAGCGATTTATCACCAGTCCACAATAAAGCATCAAGATGAATCGCCAGTGCTACGTGAGGTGTGCCAGCTTCATCTACACCTACGCAAAGTTCATAAGCATCACGGCCGAGAAAAGAATATTGGTATCAACAACAATCGGCCGGGAATCGGGCACGAGTTATTCCACAAAAAGATGTTTCACTTGCTGCCATGCACCTTGCTGAATTTCACCCGCAAGTATATTTGCATCTTCCGGCAACAATTTGCTCCGTCGTCGAATAGCCTCAAGTTCTAAGTAGTCAAGCAGCTTTGTAAGTTCTTGCTCATTTATGAAACGCCGGGAAAGACGGATAACAATATCGTCCTGGTCGCTCGATATTTGATAGGCAATACTCATGGTTAATTCACTCCATCAGCTAAACGGTTAGTTACAGACATTGTACTCGCTAACAAGATAGAATTGCAAATACTATCGTCGCGTCAGGGCCAGCAGCGCCAGATATTTGAACAATTTTGCTACCCCTGCCCCGGTCAAGGCGCTCGTTTGCAAATAGGGGGCGTGGATGGATTGGGCGAAGGTTTCCACGGCCGTTTCTTCTACCGCCGGCAATAAATCACACTTATTCCCCACCACCAAAAAACGTTGATCCGGCGTCACCTGCCGGATTTCCTCATACCAGCGCCCCAAACTGGCAAACGAGGCCGGGTCAGACAAATCATACACCAACGCCGCCGCCCGGCTGCCACGATACAGCCCCAGGCGCACCGACTGAAAATGAATCTGCCCGGCCATATCCCAGATGGACAGCTTGACATCCTGCCCCCGAATCTGCACCATCTTCGTCTGAAAATCCACGCCGATGGTAGCCACTCGTGACGCCTCAAACCGGCCCTCACAGTATTGGCGGATGAGCGACGTTTTGCCTACCGCCCCATCCCCGGCTACCACCACTTTGAGTAAAGGAACAGAAGGCATTATCAACGCTGCCATTTACCCAAATACTGTTCCTGCGGAAATACCAGCGCGGCCGGATCGACTGGCGGGTTTGCCAGGTGCCCCTGGTTGGCCTTTTCAAAATGGCGGTGCAACTGGGCCAGAAATTCAAGCTGCTTTGGAGCCGGTTCTGCCTTGAACAAAGCCATCATCGTCGTCAATTCGCCGGGTACAAAACAGAGCCAACGGCCGCCTTCAATAGCCGTCGCCTTTACGCCGCCGCCAAAAATCTCCGCTGTGGCTGCCCGGTAGGAAGAGAGCATAGGCACAAACAAGGCCGGGTCCACTTCAAATTTACCCAACGTGCTGATGGGCATACCGGACTCGTTGTCGTAAATGGCGTATCCCTTGGCTCTGGGCGCGTGCTGGCGGCGGATGACGTAACTTTGCCCTTCGGTGGCCGCATCCTGCCAATCCGCATCGCTCATCTCCAGCAAGCCTGCAACAGAACGAACTTCCTGCTGGTAATGGGCATACAGTTCCTTGAACTGCGCCTGGTTGATATTGCCTTCGGCAAAATCCTCGATCAGTTTGTCAATCTTGCCCTGCACCTTCTCGATGTACTGCTGGGCTTCGGCCATCCCGGATTGAGTTTTCGGTTCAGGCGGCGGGCTGGGAACGGCCGTCGCCGCCATTTTTGCCTCAACCGGACGGGCTGGTTTCCCCCCGCCAAAAATTCGCTTAAGCCATTGAATCATAGACACACCTTTACCTTGAATGGGTAGTTTGCCATCAATATCTGGCACACTTCTTTCAGTATAACAAGCTATGCAAGGGAAACGCAGTTAAATTATCGTAAAACCGTCTGTAAAAAATGTGTCAATCGCATTGGTGTCTGGCCTGTTTTCTGTTATCTTTCCCTGGCTTATGACGCGAGAAAGATGGTTTACCCTGGCATTGACGGCCGTCACCCTGCTGCTGGTCGGGCTGATCTGGACGGATTGGCTGCCCTGGCTGCGCGGCCCGGCCCCGGAAACGGCCGAATGGTATTGGCCGCATCTGATACGGCCGTACAACCGCTGGCTCATCCCCGCTCTGGCCACTTTGCTCATGCTGGGGATTTCCGCCTGGTGGTTAAAAGTGGGGCACGGCCGTCACGCCAAATGGGGGCTGCTGGCGCTCATCGGGGGCAGTTTTCTCCTGCAAATCGGCCTGATGGGCGCGGACAACGGCCGTATCCGGGACGAGATGATCAACCGGGTCTACTCCAACCTGGCCAGCGGCTTCTTCCAGACGGCCGTGGAACTGCCGCCGCTGCCGGAAGCGCTGCCCCAATACCCGCAACTCATGCCCGGCTTCTCCTCCGAACATGCCCGCACCCATCCGCCCGGCCTGCTCATCGCCAACCGGCTGACGGTGGAGGGGCTGCGGCGCGCCCCGGCGCTGGCGGAATGGCTGGCCCCGCCGGCCCGCGCCGCCCGCTGTATTGATTTATGGCTGCTGGACCGGGATACGGCCGTGGCCGCCGCCCTGACCGTCTGGGCCATCCTCCCCCTGCTGGCCGCCGCGCTGACCATCCTGCCCGCCGACGCTTTAAGCAAACAGATGCTGCCGGATACGGCCGTACCTCTGGCCGTCGCCCTCACCGCTGCCATCCCCGCCCTGCTCCTCTTTGCCCCCAAAGCAGTGCAATTTTACGCGCCACTCGGCCTGCTCATCTTCCTGGCCTTTTATCTGGGATTAAAACGTTGGTCGTGGGGCTGGTTCTTTTTAGCCGGGCTGCTGTTTTCCCTGGCAACCTTTCTCAATTTGGGCAACACGGCGCTGGCCGGACTGTTGGTCGTTTTTGCCCTGCTGTACCTGTGGTCAGGGGGATGGCCGGTTGGCTGGCGCAAACTGCTCGGCGGCGGGCTGACGTTTGCTCTTGGCACAATCGCCCTCTGGCTAACGTACTGGCTGCTCTGGGGCGTCCCACCCTGGGCCATCTACCAAGTCGGTCTGGCCCAACATTATGAACTGGTCACACTCAAACGCAATTATAGCTGGTGGGCCATCTCCAACCTTGTAGATTTGTTGATTTTCATCGGGCTGCCATTGATTATCGGCTTTTTAGGAATTATTATTCTGACTATACGTAAAATAGTTAAAAAATCTCCAATCTCCAATCTCCAATCTCTCGCTCTCAGCCTCACCGCCCTCATCCTTATTCTCGACCTCTCCGGCTCGGCGCGGGGAGAAGTGGGGCGGCTGTGGTTGTTCTTTATGCCGCTGATGGCACTGCCGGCCGCCCAATTCCTGAAGAAGGTGCAGCCGCGCACCTGGCAGTCGGTTCTCATTATTGGGCTGCAACTGTTCATTACGCTCAGTCTGGCTTTGGCCTGGCAGCCGGTACGGGCGGTGACGGTGAACGCGGTACGGCCGTCTCCCCCCACCACGGTTCCGGACACGGCCGTCAACGTCATATTCCTTGAAGATCAGCCCAACGCCGCCCAAATCACCCTGACCGGCTACACCCTCACCCAATCAGAGGAAGTGTTAGATTTTACCTTGTTCTGGGAAGCGGATAAGGGAGCGGCACGGCCGTACACCGTCTTCACCCAACTGCTCAATGAGCAAAACGAGATCATCACCCAACAAGACAACTGGCCGGTCAACGGCCAATGGCCGCCCACCTGCTGGTCAGGCGGCGAAACAGTGGCCGGCAGCTACCGCCTCCCCCTGCCGCCAGACCTGTCCCCCGGTGCATACCGCCTCGTCGTTGGCCTGTATGATGCGGCGACTGGGGAGCGGCTGTTAACAGAGGATGGGCTGGATGGCGTGGTCATTTGGGAGAAGACAATGAATTAGGGAAGCAGCGAATTGGAAAAAATTCGCTGCTTCCCTAATTCGCTATCCTCACTACTTCCACAAAGTCACGGCCGTTTACCGGCAAGCGGACGCCTGTTTCCCGCAGGTAGAGGCCGACACGCACGGCCGTATCCTGCGGCAAATCGGGCGGCAGGGAGATGGTATACGGGTCGCGGATCACGTCGCTGGGCTGCCAAACGCTGGTGGCAGCCAGACTGTTGAGCGGCTGACGGTCTGCCTGGGCCAGGATGTTCCCCTCCGCGTCTACCACGTGAATAAAAACGTCGTAATCCTCGGCCACAGGGACTAGACTGCGCCAGTAGAAGGTCAATTCCAGAGTGGCCTCATCCCCACCCACGTCATAGCCGATCAGTTCAATCACTTCGCCAAACACGGCCGCTATTCGTTCTTGCGGCTGTGCTTCAGCCAGATAGGGCCATTCCGTCCGGTAGATGTAGGCTTCCGGCTGGAAGATGATGGTGTGGGTGGCGGTTTCTACTTTGTGGATGGGTTGGGATACGGCCGTATTCGAGGTCAACTCCCAATGCCACAGGGGAAAGACAGCCATGTAATCCGGTTGGCTTTGCGAGAGGAGGCGGGTCAATGCCCGGTCACGCGGCAACCCCACCGGCTGCTGCACGGCCGGCCACATCTCCGGCGAGACCAGCCCGTTCATATCCACAATGCGCCGCCCGGAGAGGAAACCAATCGCGCCAATATCGTCTACAGCGATGAGGACGTCCGGCGGCGTGTTTTCCGCCAGCCACCGCCCTAACGCCACGTCAATATCCTGCACTTCTTTGGTGTTGGTCGCCAACATGTTGGCCCATTGGGGAAGCTGCCAAAGAGCGGAAAGAGTGAAGATGAGGAGGGTGAGTAATTGGGTAATTGGGTAATTGGGTAATTTTTGTCGCCAACCGCTATTTCCCAATCGCTGCAAAAGCCAGGCCAGGCCAACCCCGGCGACGACCATTTGAAAGGGGATGAGGGGCATGGTGTAACGGCCGTGATGCCACACCTGATCCACCACAACCGGCGTCAGCAGCCACAAGCCAACCAGCCACAACACTGACAGACGGCTTTTGCGCCAGGTGGAAAGCAGGCCGAACAAAACCAGAATCAGGCTGACGGGATTATCCAGCCAGTGCAGGGTCATCGTCTCGCGCAAGGTACGCCAACTAAAGAATTGGGCGGTATCCGCTTTGGCGTAAAAGGTGTTGGGCAGCGGTTTGCCCGTCACGCTCAGGCTGAACAGGGCGTAGGGGGCAGATACGAGGAGGTAAATAAGAAAGGAGATTAGGAGATTAGAGATGGGAGATCGGGCGACGCCCTTCAAACTCCAATCTCTAATCTCCAATCTCCACACACTATCCACCACCGCCAAACCAAACAACAAATGCCCTTCCGGGCGAATCTGGCTGGCGAGGGCGAAAAGGAGGGTGGGCAACGGCCGTAATCCCTTTTTCGTATACAGCCAGACGGCCACCAGACTAAGCGCGGCAAAAGCGGTCGTCTCCATTCCTGCCAGCCCGGCCCACAACAGCCTGCCGGACAAAACGACGCCTAAGCCGGCCAAAAATGCCGCGAATTTATTTTGCGTCAACCAGAAAGTGAAGCCATACGTCAAACCAATTGTCAGCAAGAAAAAACTGGCGCTCAATAGCAGAGCCGGAACCATAAACCCCTGAGTGAACAAGCCGACGCCAGCCAGAAAGATCGTCCACAAGGGGGCGGTGGAACCGGGCTGAGGATCGCCGGGGTTGAAGCTGAAGCCGTTGCCCTGACTGATGTTGCGGGCAAACTGGAAGTGAATCCAGGCGTCGTCCAACGGAGAACCCAAAACGCCGCCGGTAAAGGCCAGTTCAGTACGCAGAAAGTAACCGAGAGCAGCAACGGCAATCAATAACAACAAGGCTAAAGGCCAATACGGCCGTATTCGTTTCCACATAGTTTATTCAGGGACGCGGATTAACGCGGATGACGCAGATAAAAAAGAAAAAATCAGCGTCATCCGCGTTAATCTGCGTCCTCAGATTCTTCCCGGCGCAACTTTACCAACGACACAAACAGCAGCCCCAAAGCCGCCAGCGAGATCAGCCCGCCGATTTTGTACACACCGGGCGCATACGTCCATTCCACGACATGCTTGCCCGCCGGAACGCAGACAGCACGCACGGCCGTATACGCCTTTTGCCATTCCACCTGTTCCCCGTCAATCGTTACTTTCCAACCGGGATACGCCGTCTCGCTGAGAACGAGAAGGGACGGCGCGGGGCTGTCTGTGCGGATGCGCCAGTAGCCGCTGCGTTTTTCCTCGATGACGGCCGTGCCCAATTCTGCGTCGCCAGCCGATTCACAAGATACCGGCTCGGCCAAAATAGCAGTGATGGAAGGGTCAAAATCAGGCTCGTGGACGCGGGCGGTGGCCTGCTCTGTGTTCGGGATGACCTCAATCTGGTTGACGAGACGGGCCAGGGGCAGGATGCGGCCGCGCCGGTAGACCCAGACGTTATCGGTTTGCGCCACTAATTGCAACGGCCGTACCCCATCCCCGTAATTGTCCAGCTTGCCATCGGCGATCACGTAACCCGCGCCCAAAATATCGTAAGCGGCCGAGCGCGGGTCAGGCACAGAGGAAGCAAAGGCAATGTTGGCCCCGATTTCCAGCGCGTTGTAGCCAAAGATGCTTTGCAGCCCCACCTGCCCGGCTCCATTTTGCTCGAAGATGGAGACGCCCCAGGGCAAAACGCGCGTCGCTTCGTCACCGATGATCGTTTTGGCGTCGGTCCACATGGGGGCAACGGCCGTGTCGCCCAAATAGACCAGCTTGAAGCCAAAAATCCACAAATCCGACAGCAGTAAGACAGCTAATCCTGCTAAGGCCCAAGTGCGCGGCCGTTTTCCCGCTGCCGTCAGATACCACCAAAGCAGTGCGCCGCCAGCCAGCAAAAACAACAACGCCAGCCCCCAACCGCCTAACTGATGCCACAAACGGCCGCTCGTTTCCGTGGGATGCTGCGCGGCAAAAACTGCGCCGGTGGCCGCCAGCGCCGCCATACCTGCCGCCAGGCCAATCCCCAGCGTCCAGCGCAAAAGCTGCGCTAACTGTGCCCGATCTGCCGGAAGGCGACGCTGCCAGATGGCAATCCCCTCCCCCAGCAAGGCGGAAGCAGCAAAAACATACAGAAAAGCAGCGCGGGCGGGGGCGCGGGCCAGGCGGAAAGGGGGAAACAGGTCGTAGACGATGGGATGCAAAAAGCCGTAACTACCCAGGGCTAACAATAAGCCGATGACCAGCAGAACCACATAAAACCAGACCAGCCGTGTCGGTTTTCGCAGGGCCAAAACCAATCCCAGCAGCGGCAGGACGCCCACGTAGTAAGCCAGTTCATCAAAAGAAGGCACACTCCAGTAGCCGGCGCGGGTCGGCTCGCCAAAAAATTCGGGGAGGAGCAGGGTGATGAGATGGGCCGGCGGCAGGGAGAAGGCAGCGGCAAATTCGTAGCTGGGCGCGGCCGTGCGGGAGGATGCGCCCATAAATTCCAGGAGGGGCAGCAACTGTACGGCGCTCAAGGCTACTCCCACACTGCCCGCCAACACCATCTGGCGCGCCACCAGTTTCCAACTATGGCCTGTCCAAATTAAAAACAGGCCAAATGCCGCCCAAATCAATCCCACGTACAAAAGCGACGTGGTGTGACCGGCCAATACCGCCAGGGCAAAAGGCAATCCGGCCAAAATACCAGCCCAGACGCTTTTGCGCGGCACGCTCCAGGCCAGGGCCAGCAACATCCAGGGCAGCCAGCTATGCACGGCGATGAGGCCCACGTGCCCGGCCCAGATGCGGGCAGCCATGAAACCGCTGAAGGCAAAGGCCAACGCCGCCAGCAACGCCCCCCCGTCACTGCGGCTGACGAAGCGGACGTAGGCGAACATCCCCACCCCGGCGATGACCAGATGCAGGAGGACATACCAGCTAATACCCAGGCGCACGGGCAGAATGAGGGCTAACCAGGTGGGCAGGTAAAACAAGGCCACTTGCGGATTGCTGAGGAAGGGGTAGCCGCTGAATTGGGAGAGGTCCCAGAGGGGAAGACGGCCGCCCCGCACAGCCTCCCGCGCAAACGTCCACCAGGGCACAAAGAGGCTGCGGATGTCATTCCCGGCCAATGCCTGCCCCACCGGCGGCCACAAAACCCGGTGCATAAACAACGCCGCCAACCCGGCAAGCAGGGCCGTCACTAAAACAAATTGTTTGCGCGAACCTCTAATCTCCAATCTCCAGTCTCCATTTTGCCGCGGATTGCGCGGATTTTTCAGGATTTATTCAATGAGTCTTCCGAAAAAAGCCCTTTGGCAGACAAAACAGCGCAAATTTTAGTCGAGTAAAATCCAGATAATCCGCGTAATCCGCGGCTTTTTTCGGTAAAGCCATTCAATAAAAATCTGCGCTAATCTGCGAAATCTGCGGATTCAATCGTCACTGCTTCCCCCAACCGTTCCAGCGTGGGCAAATAGTAAAAGCCGGTTATCCAGGTATAGTCGCCTTCCGGCAAATCGGGCGGCAGGGGGATGGTAAAGCTGTCCATGATTATTTCGCCCGGCAGCCAGTCGTTTGTGGGACGACCATCCGGCGGGCGGTCAATCTGGGCGACGGGTTGGCCGGTTTCGTCTACCAGATGAATGAAGGCGGTATAATCTTGCGCTACCTCCTCTTCCGCCTGCCAGAACAGGGTGAAGGTGACGGTATCCGCTGCCCGGCTTTCCGTCCAACCGGCCAGCCGGATTTTACCGGCAAAGCTGTGATCAGTCCGGTTTTGGGCCAGATTGCGCGGCGCGGCGGCAGGCACGTGGAAGGGCGTGTAGTTGTCAGTAGTCGGGCCAAAGGTTCCATCGGGAAAGATGGCCGGCAAGCGGGACAGGGTGATGGGGTCAGACGGCCGTATCAAATACAAACTTTCCTTCCCCGGTACACCCAGCGGTAACAGCGTCTCGTTGCCCGTATAATCTTGCAGCCGTTCCGGGTCGGCGAGAGCAAAATAGATAGTCGCCAATTCTTCCTGTGTTGGCGTCAGATAGATGATGGCGTCCTCCGGCGCCTGCGCCGCATACTGCCCCATCTGCCAATCCGGCAACTGAAAATCCGCCTCAATTTGCGGGTGATTGGCGTAGCGAACGAAGTAATCGTACCCCGTCCAGGCGGCACTGAGCAGCAAAGCAGTAATCAGTAACCATTGGACAGTTTTCAGTGAGCAGCGTTCAGTTTTCAGTAGACGTTTACTGAACACTGAACACTGAACACTGAACACTCTGTCCACCCCCAACCCAATGAATATCGCTACCACCGGAGCCGCCCCGGTCATGCGGCCAAAATGGGGGGCGTCACCGCTCATAATGGTGGGCAGGAGCATAACGCCCAGCCAGAGGAAGAGGAAGAAGATGCGCGGCCGGAAAAGGCGGCGGATAGCGCTGAGGATACCGGTAAGGAAGAAGATAATTTGAATGGGGTCCAGATACGGCCGTCCCGGTAAATTGTGGCGCAGATGGGTCTCCCCCAGCCAAAAGAAGCTGCCGATGACGCGGGGCACGTTGAGCAGCCAGGTCAGGTATGGTTTGCCTTCTACGGCACCCTTTCCCTTGTTAGCCACGTAGGCCATGCGGAACAGGAAAAAGTAGGGGTACTGCCAAAAGAAAATGAGAAGGGGGAGGGCAGTGAGTACGGCCGTGCCTCCCATCAGCCCCACATTCAACCAATGCGCCCGCAATGCTGCCCGATCCCGCCAGAACCAGACCAGAACAAAGATGATAAACAGCAAGGGAAAAAGACGCGCAGCCGCGTAAATGTAAAGGCCAAAGCCGACAAGGAACCCGGAGATGAGGAAATAGAGGGTGGAGCGGGAGATTGGTAATTGGTAATTGGTGATTGGGTAATTGATAATTGGGTGATTGGGTAATTGGTAATTGACGGCTTTCCAGAAGAAGTAGACGGCGAGGGTTTCGACGGGGACGAAGAGCATGGCGCGAAGGCCGAAGCGGCTGAAATGGACGGCGGGGAAGAGGACGGCCAGAGCGAAGGCGGCGGCGAGGGGGGTGATTAGAGATTGGGAGATTGGGAGATTGGAGATTGGAGACTGCCCTGAATCTCTAATCTCTAATCTCCAATCTCCAATTAACGCTTTGGCGGCAAGGAAGGTGGTAAGGACAGCCAGGACGCCGAAGAAGGCGGGGACAGCGCGAATGGCGAATGGGGTGGGGCCGAATAATTTGACGCTGAGGGCCATGAGGTAAATGTGGAACGGTTCACGGCCGTAATTCCCCTCAAAAAACAGGGGGAAGCGGGTCTCTACGGGGGGACGTTCCGCGTGGGCGTCCTGGGCATACAGTTCCCAACCTTCGTAAAATTGGGGGAAGGTTTTGCCTTGCGTCAGGGAGAGGGCGTCCAGGCCGTTGTACGCCTCGTCGTGGTAAAAGCCGGGCGGGAAGCTACCCAATTGCCAGAAGCGGAGGAAGGCGGCCAGGAGGAGGATAAGCGTTAAAATGATGACAAGGTGGGCAACTTTCAGTTGCCTGGGTGACAAGGTGACAGGGTGGCGATCAGGCATATCTGACACCCTCCCCATATCGTCCATATCGCCGCCGGATGCAATCCGGCGTCTGGGACGGGAAACGCGCTGAAGCGCGTTGGGGGATGCGGCTTACCCCACTGCGCTTTAGCGTACTTCCTGTTTCAGGCCGGGAATTGCATTCCCGGTATTTTGGGCGGATCATTCTTTTCCCCCAATTTCTATCTGGCCGATGATGACAAAATCGGCGCCGTCTGCCGTCTGCCAGCGTTGGCCGGTGTCGGGGTGGTAGAGGCCGGCGCGGATTTCGTAGGAGCCGGGGGGGAGATCGGCCGGCAGGGGGACGTCGTGGATTTGCTGTAACTGGTCGCCCGGCCGCCAGCCTTGCCAGATGGCACCCAGCCCGTCCCATTGAGCGGCAATCCGGCCGTCCGCGTCCAGCAGGTGGATGAAGATTTTGACGGGGCGGGGATCGGCTTCCTGCCGCCAATGGGTGACGAGGCTGAGGGTTTGGCCGGATACGGCCGTATCCCCCACAACTTCTCCCCCGGCAAAACCAATCTCCCCGCCATCTTGCCGGAAGGTCGTCAAGCGAATTGGACTGGTATCATGGGGCGGCAGGCGGTAGATGGCGTATTGGTCGTTGGCGGCGATGGATTCGTAAGCGGCAATTTGGGCGGCGATGAGGGAGTGTATGGTTCCACCCACAATCACATACCGATTTTCCCCGGACGGCCGCAGCAAACTTTGCGCCGGATCAAACCAGCGGGAAGTGACGTCATTGCTTTGCAGCCGGGCGTAATCCTGCGGAGCAATCTCATCCGGCTGGACGCCGCCCCAAGCCGCGTCTACCGGCGGGCCGGATGCCGGCACGTCATACAGGAAGATACTGTAGCCGATTTTGGCGATGGGGTCGCGCTGGCGGAACCAGGCAAACTGATCGTGGTTGGCAAAGTGGACGCCTTGCAGATTGGTGGCGCTGATGGCGTAGACGCCGGGCGCGGGGTTGGTTGGGGCATACGGCCGTGCCTGCGGGTTCACCAGGCGGGGCGGCCAACTATCCAGGCCCACGTAATTGATGCCATAATATTCGGGGCGGGCCTCGCCAAAGTAACTAAGCCAGACCCAATCTACGTCGTTTTTCTCCAGCCACGCTGCCAGACCGCCCAAATCCTGCCCCCAGTCAATGTTACTGTCTACCAATGCCCGCCAGCCGTTATCCGGCCCGCCCGCCAGCACGTTAAAGTAGGCCAGATAATTGGGGTAAATCCAGAGGGCGGTAAAGAGGAGCCAAAGAAGGAGGATAGAGACGGGGCGAATTGTGAATTGTGAATTGTGAATTGTGAATTGTGAACGGAGCCGGGCGCGAAAGGCGGACAGGGAATTGGCAGTAAACACAGCCAGGAAGGGAAGGATGGGCAGCAGATGACGGTAGCCGAGGTTAATCTCACTGGTGAGGGCGATGGCCAAGTAGCCGAGGGCGGGGATGAGGAGAGCGGCGTCGGTGAGGCAGTCTGGCAGTCTGGTAATCGGCTGTTTTACGTAATATACAATACGCAATACGAAGGCCGCCGCCAGCAAAATCAACGTGGGCAAGGGTGTTTTGAGCAGAAAGGCTACCGGGAAATAATACCACCAGCCGGAATCACTGTATTGGCCCAGGAGGAAGGATGGGGTTTCTACCTGCAAACGGCCGCCGATGTCCAAAAGCTGCTCGATGTGGCGGGAGAGGGGCAGGGTCAGGCCGGCTAATTGGGGTAAAACGGGTAATTCGGCCGGCAGCGTGCCAATCTGGAAGCCGTAAGCAGCCCACAGGGTGAACAGAGCGGCTAACGGGTAGGCGGTGAGGAGCATTAAAAGGGTTTTTACCAGGGAATGGTAATTGGTAATTGGTAATTGGTTGGCGCGGCGCGGGGATAATCGTAAATCGTAAATCGTCAAGCCAAAATAGACGAGAATGACCAGGGCAAAGAGCGGGATGAAGAGGAGGGCGGTAAATTTGGTGTTTTGCAGCAGGCCCAGACCGATACCGGCGATGATGACGTTTGTCCAGGACGGCCGTAACAGAAAACGCCACAAAGTAAAGCCGGCGACGGCCGTGCCCAAGGCCAGACCTAAATCGGTGGTAGCCAGACGGGCGCTGGCTAAAATATTGGGATCGAGGGCAATAAGGATTAAAGCCAGCAAACCGGCCCAACGCCACCGGGACATACGCCAGGCCCAACGACTGACTACGGCCGCCAGCAACATCCCCAGCCAAATCGTGGGCAAGCGGGCCAGAAACATGACGTGTGCCACGTTGTTGCCGCTTTCCCAGAGGAACAGTTCGCTGGGGCGGTGAAAATTGGTTCCCTGCCAGGAGAGGTCAGCGGTGGGCAGGCTGACCGTGGGATCATTGACCAGAAAAGCGGTATTGATGGCATTCAATCCCAGGGGGTGGCCGACGCGCATCTGCCGGTTTTCGCCGCGCAGATAGCCCAGGCCGCGGGTGATGAAGCCTTGCTCGTCAAAAGTGGGTGACTTTTGCACCATGCTGGTCAGGGCCAGGGCATACATAAGGAAGAGTACGGCCGTACCCAGCCAGACTGCCCAACGATTCCTGAACATCATGGAGCAAGGGATTAGAGATTTGAGGTTGGAGACGAAATTGCTAATCTAAGTAGATCCAAATTTTCCTTTTCAGCCGCGGATTACGCAGATTTTGGGGATTTAATTTATAAAAATCCGGGTAAATCTGCGTAATCTGCAGCTCAGACTTTTGAAATTTGGATCTACGGAATCTCCAATCTCCAATCTCCTAATTATCCAGCGGCGTTACTTTGTAATAGTCAATCCGCCAGGTCGAGTTGCTGTATTCATCCGTGGAGGCAAAAACGCCAAAGTACGGCCCATCCACCCACTGGGTAGACAACATTTCCGTGACAAAATTGCCGTTGACATAATACTTGATACCGGAGTTGCGCACCTCAATCCGGTACGTATTCCAGCCGTCGGGATTGCTAACGTAAGGGGACAGTTCTTTATCAATCCAGTCGGTAAAGTTGGCATAGGAACCGCGTTTCATGGGGCTGCCGCCATCCTGCGGCCGCCATTCCAAATAATCTACCTTTTCAAACAACAACTTTAGTTGGGAAAACCAAATCGTATTGGTGTTGTAGAAACGGTTAAAGCAGATGTTATGCTTGTAAAGACCGTCAAACGAACTGTAATCGGGACAAGACTGCCCGTTCCAGTCACCGCCAAACACGGCGCCGTGCGAAACGAGGTTGCCCAGGTTGGCCGGCATGGCCTTATACTCGATGGCGTAAGGCGGGGCTGGCGCGCGACGCAGCGGGCTGCTTATACCCCAATCCCAAGAATCTTCTACCTGAATGATAAGCTGCCAGTTGTCTTCGGCGGCGCTATGATTTTCGTACCAGGTACGCACTTCTTCCAGATAGGTTGTGCGGCGGATAGCCCAACCGCTGGTATTATCAGTAAAGTTATCCAGATAAGCGCCAACGCCCAGCCCGGTATCTGACCAAGTCCCGCTCTGGCTGCCGGCAACGGCACGCACCCGGTAATAATACTCATTATTGAAGGAAGCGGCGTGGCCGGATATTAGTTGCTGCAAGTTGGCCCCGCTATATATCGTACTGGCGTCGCTGAAATCAGGTTGCTGTGCTTCTTGTAACTCGTAAGCAGTAATGGCTGAACCGCCATTATTCCAGGAAACTGTCCACTGATTGGCGCTGTTGGCCCTGGTAACGGTAATAGCCAGTTTGGGCGGCGGGTTAAAAACAAGAGGCAAGTAAACAACGGGAGTAAGCACGCCCAAATTGCCAACTGGCGGCGGGGGACTGGCAAGCGGCGCAGGTTCAGGCAACGGTTCTGCCGCCTCGGCAGCAGGCTCTGGCCGGCCTGACGTGTAATGCGCCTGCATGTAGGCAGCCCAGGCATCACCATCTGCACTGCCGGTGGTGGTGATGACGCCGGTCTGATTGATCGGCGTATTACCGGCATTACGCACGGCCGTACCCCCTTCTGCCGCAATTAACGATTGCACAATAACAAAAATAAAACTGACGGCCAAAACAATACTGAAGATAACGGCCGTCCGGCGATAGACACTATTGGTTGCAAGTTTTTTCACTCTGCCACCTCCTCGATACTATAAACAACCTGGGACAGGTTGATGATTTTATATAAACAGAGGGGATATTATCTTATGCCTGCCCCATTCGTCAAAAAACGTTTAGGGTACAATCAGGATACGATCCGCCGATTCTCCAGCCGGTAAGAGACGTTGATTGTTGTCTGGCGTGTATAGACCCAACTGCAACAGATATTCCTCCGGCAGATCGGCCGGCTTGGGAACTGGCTGGTACTGAACAAACATATCTCCTGGTTTTAGTCGAGAAGGAACGGCGTCCAGACCATCGAATTGAGCCAACAATTCTCCGTCTTTTGTTGTTAAGTGAACAAATGATTTCAAGTTCCAGGGAAGCAGTTCCTCCACCCGCCAGTAAGTCAGCAACGGTATCACATCCTCCGGAACGTCTGTTAAAATCTCATACCCTACTAACGAAATTTTTCCGGCAAAAGTGACGGGCTGGGGCAGTAAAGGTATCGCTGGCTGCACCGGTAGACCGTATACAGCAAATGAGGGGTTGCTTGAGCTGCGATAAAGGGGATCGGCGGGCAGGAGTGATGCCTGGAAGAAAATAGGATTTATTGGCGCGTATTCGGGGACGTAGAGACGGCCGTATCCCTCCTCACCCTGGGGAAAAACCAACGCCCCGGCTACCAATGGCCCGGCCTGCACCCAACGGGCATCATTCTCATAACCCAAATCGCGCCGAAAAGAAGCGGCGTCAATCGGCTCAAAAAACGAATCGGCAATTACCAACTGCTCTACCGGATTTTGCTGCCAGTAACGAGCTATATCCAAAAAAGTGGTCTGGTAATGGTTCAGGCGCGTCTCTACTGCCTGCGGCCAACGGATGAAACCGTATTGAATGGTGCGCACGGCCGTAGTCAGAAAGACAACAATCAGTAATCCGTAAACGGTAATCGGTATTCGGTGATCGCTAAACCGATTACTGATAACCGGTAGCCGGTAACCGATAGCCACAACTGCCAATCCCACCAAAACATAAACGACGGGAACGGCTCCGATGATACGAATGATGCTGGGGGCCTGGGGGGTGATGGCGCTGGGCAGCAGAGTGACAGCCAACCAGACCAACAACAGCGTATATTGGGGCCGGCGGACGCGAAGCAAAGCGATGACGAGACCGGCGTAGAAGAATACGGCCGTTATCCAATCAAATAACGGCCGTTCTGGCCAGGTGTACGTCCAGCGAGGATCGCCAGTAAAACTGAACACGCCCAACGTTAGTAACGTAGATTGCCTAACGGGCCGCCAATCCCCCTGTCGCAAGGCGTCCAGCGGGCCGGCCAATTGATCCACCCGTTGCTGCAAGGTGGGATCAGCCCAAAGGGTTAGCTGCATGGGTAAATAAACCAGAAGAGATACAGCCAAAATAACGACCGAGATACGGGCAGCCCGCTGCCGCGCCACCCTGTCCGGTGCGGCGGCGAGTTGAACCAAACCATACAAAACAGGAATCAGAAAAACAACCCGCGCCCCGGTATACGTGTATAGACTCAATCCCAGAAACAAGCCGGCCACAACTGGCCTTTTTTGCCAAAACCAGGCCATCCCCAGCAGCAGCAGCGGCTCCATGATAGGGCGGATACCAACACGACTGAAAATAATGGGCCACCAGCTTACCGCTATAAGCAGACCGGCAGTTACGGCCGTTAGCCGGCCAAAATCCCGCCTGACCCAACGCAGCGTTGCCGCCACCAGCAGCAGCCCCAAAAAGAGCGCCGGCAGGCGAATAGAGAGAAAATTATCCCCTAGCAACACTTGAAAAGGGACGCTCCAGTAATGGTACAGCGGCTCGTGCCCAAATCCCTCCCGGAAGAAAAGAGCGTGCTGTCCCTGCCGGATGAAGCTCACGATGTCCGCATTCAACACTTCATCCTGGGATAATCCTGGCGGTACGTCCTGCAGACTGATTATGCGAAAAACGGCCGTAATGAGGAGAACGGCCGTTTCGGGAAACCACTGCGTGATGTGGCTGGCGCGGTGCGGATTGCGTGAAGGATTTAGTTGACTGCGCAAAAACCCTAACCCCCTTCGCCTAATTTCCAGGAATGGACAACTTGCCAACCGCCAATATCGGCAAAATCGCCGGTTTCCGGATTAGGGAAGACCAGTTTAATGGTAGCGAAGGGGACAGTGGACAGCTCGTACTTGAGGGATTGGACGATTTTTTTCTTGGTGGAAACGGCCGTATTCTTGTAAATCAGGCTCATGTGCGGTTCCAGTTTATAGTTGTAATCGTCCAGGGCAACGGCCGTTTGCCGATAGAGGCTCGTCAAAATCGGGTCGTCAAAAAATGCCACAAACACCGTTTTGAAGAAATGGGTGGAAAAATTTACCATTTGTCCGGTCAGTGTCAGGGGCGGATGTGTTTGGGCCAGTTCAGCCCCCAGTTGGAGTAATTTCTCTTGCGGTTCAGCCTCTCCCGTAAAAAAGGTGACGTGCGGCTCAAAGGGAACAGCCTCATACTGCTGCGCCAGCTTTCGGATTGTCTCCGCGAATGTTTCGTAAGCGGGAGCGGCGGGAACAAGCCAAAAAGTAAAGGGAAGACGGGACACCATTGTATCTCCTGAACCTGGAAAGCTCTGATAAAGCGTGGACAAAATTATACGTCCCTATGGCCCCAAATACCATTTTTGCGAATGTGGCCCAAACAAATTGAGATAAGCGTTTATTCAAGTCGTACCTGCCTGGTTTTGCGCAGAAAATGAAGAGCTTTAGTTTACAGTCTTTTTCAATCACCGGGCCATATGTCTGAAAAGTACAACTCAGCCTTACGCTGCAACCCATACTCAAGATCATCCGGCAACGGCTCCAGATAAAATACGCTGGATTGCCAATCTGCCAAACCTGCTAACGGATAATACTTCAGCTGACCGCCAGACAAACCATACCATTCAAACAGAACACCTTTCTGATCCCGTCCAATTAAACGTCTGCCAACCACTTCCCAAACCAGTTCTCCGGGATCAGGTAAATCAACAGGATATTGAAACAACTGGTACCGGCCTGTTTTCGGCTCCCATTGTAGCGACAAGAGAAAACTCCGGAAATGATCAATGAAACCGCCATTGTCAAGACCAACGTTTTCATGCCAACCTTCCACCACTTCAATAATAGTAGCCCCTACAATTTCAGGATGATTGTGGTAATTCTCTTGCGTTATTCCCTGCCTCTTCACCGAATCCCAAAATTCGCCAGATGCATTGGAAAGTTCAATGGTTACACGCCCTTTACGTTCTACTTCCCGCAACGTTCCCCTCATTTTGCATGACACGCCAAACTGAGCGCCCTCTGGATTAGTCAGAATAACATCATAAATCCATTTGCTTTCAAGCACCTTTCCTGAAAAGGCGGCCGCTACCGAGCGTTCAAAGTCTCGCCAGCCTGGCAGCGTGATCCCTCCATCACGTTGTAACATGCCGCTGCCATCCTGATAGGTACTCAGAATCAGCCTCAATCTTTCAATTTCAGCGTCAGTGGGAGTTCGTTCTACAAAAGGAACGCTCATATATCTACAATCCTTGACCTTTCTAAATCCAACTCCATTTCATCTTTTAGTAACACATCAGTTGAAACCTGAAACAGCCTTGAAACCTTAAGAACAAACTGTGCTGTGGGCATTTTTTGCCCTTTTTCTATCTCACTGATGTAGCTGTGAGTTGAATATCCTAATTTGTTGGCTAACCATTGTAGAGTTACACGATGATGTTTTCTCAAAGCGTGTAATTTTTCACCGAAGCGTTCCATTCGCTAAATTCAACTTGCCTAATGCTCTTCGAGTCGCTTATACTAAAGAACATTTGTGCATATTCCTTGCTATTTCGGATAAAAAGTGGTAAAATGTCTCTATCAGAGACATGGTGGTAATTTTATGGCTTCTAACAAACAAAAAATGATCAATAGTCCCATACGTTGGGTCGGTGGGAAATCACGGTTGCGGAAACACATTATCCCGTTAATACCCGATCATACCTGTTATGTAGAGCCATTTGCCGGTGGCGCCTGGGTGCTATTTGGTAAACAGCCAAGCCCAGTCGAAGTTATCAACGACATTGATCAAGAACTCATCAATTTCTTCCGCGTCCTCAAGCATAAACCAGAAGAGTTAATCCAATCCTTTGAATGGGAATTGGTTTCCCGCGCAGAATTTGAAAGATTGGCGCAATCGGACCCTTCTCAATTATCCGATATAGAACGTGCCCACCGATTTTATTATCTTATCATGGCTGGATGGGGAGGCGAACTGGACTATCCCCGTTTTCAAACCAGTATTTCCGATGGTGGTCACGGGAATCGTCTTATTGGCGCCTTAAAGCACTTGCGGAAGCGGATGGAACCAGTCCACGCACGGCTCCGCACTGTTATTATCGAAAATCTGAGTTGGGAACAGTGCATTGACCGTTATGATCGTCCCAAAACTTTCATGTATCTTGATCCACCTTATCCTAAAAACGGATGCAATTATAAACATAATATGCAAGATTGGGAAGATCACCGGCGATTGGCAGTCCGGCTGTCAGAAACCAAGTGCAAATGGATTCTCTCTTCTTATGATACACCTGAAGTTCGCCAAATGTACCCCGGTTATCAAATTATTCCCATAAAATCATATTCAGGTATGAGCGCCAAAAAGAACGGAAGCAAACGAGTATTGAACCAGGAAGTACTCATTGCTAATTTCGATCCCCATACAAACGATCTACTTTATCCTCAGGGCGGCCAGTTAGCCCTACAAAAACCTCTTTTGCAACTGGAAGAATCACAAGCTGATTATGATTTGTAAAATCAGCAAGGCGGTTATCTCCCAGAGTGACTGTCATCATTCTATCACCCCTCATCATCAATAAATGATCTCCCCCTTGACGAAAGCGGCCGTTTCCGGCTGTGACGGCCGTACAAAAAAATCCTCCGTCTCGGCAATCTCCACCAGACGGCCGTCCAGCAGCAACCCCACGCGATGCGCCAGCCGTCGCGCCTGAAAAATGTTGTGGGTAACAATAACGACAGTAGTGTTTTGTGCCTCGTTCACCCGGCGTACAAATTGCTCAATAATGTTGATGTTGTACGGGTCCAGATTGGCCGTCGGTTCATCCAGGAGCAGCACGTCCGGCTGGAGGACGAGGGCGCGGGCCAGGGCTACCCGCTGCGCTTCGCCGCCAGAGAGGGTGTGAGCTTTGGCCGTGGCTACAGTAGTCAGACCCAGTTGATCCAGCACGGCCGTAACCTGCCCATTCTCCTGTTCCCCCCGCACCCCTAACCCGTAGGCCACATTCTCCCGTACAGAGCGGCGCAAAAGCTGCGGCCGTTGAAACACCATCGTCACCCGCCGCCGCGCCGCCAAATCCGGCCATTGGTCAGTCACAGGACGGCCGTAAAAAGCCAACTCCCCCGCCGACGGCCGTTCCAGAAAAGCCAGCAGCCGCAGCAGTGTACTCTTCCCCGCCCCGCTCGGCCCCACAATGGCCAATACTTCCCCTGCTCGCACCTCCAGCGCGTCTAGGTTCAGGACAGTACGGCCGTTATAGACCTGCGTGATATTTTTAGCTGAATAAATGGGTGATGGGGACATACAAAACTAATCTACTCGTCCCTGCAATCTTACTGCCAGGGCATTGGTTATAAACGCCAGTAATAATAAGATGATACCCAAGGCCAGCGCCAAATCAAAGTTTCCCTGACGGGTCTCCAAGACAATAGCCGTCGTCAGGACGCGGGTTTTGCCTTCAATATTCCCGCCCACAATCATCACCGCGCCCACCTCGCTGATGGCCGCGCCAAAACCGGCCACCAGCCCCACAATAACGCCAAACCGGGCTTCGCCCAGGATGGCGCGTAGCACCTGCCAATCTGTCGCCCCCAGGGAACGAAGCTGTGGCCGTAATTCCCGGCTGACGCCGCGCACGGCCGTCATCGTCACCCCCATCACCAGCGGCACTGCCAGAATCACCTGGGCCAGGATCATCGCCTGCGGCGTAAAGAGCCACTCCAAATCGCCCAACGCCCCCTGCCGGGAGAGCAGCAAAAAGACGACCAACCCTACCACCACCGGCGGCAAACCCATACCTGTGTAGATAACGGCCGTCAGCCAGCGCAATCCTCGAAAAGAACGCAGCCCCAAAAACGCCCCCGAAGGTACGCCAACCACCGCCGAGATAAACAAAGCTGTGCCACTTACGAGCAGCGTCAGCCAAACAATTTGCCACAAGGCCGAATCACCGCTCAGGATTAGAGAAAGTGCCTCTCTAAGAGCCGAAAGAAACACAATCAGCCTCCAGGCGCGTCGGCAAAAAAGAGTTGATGCCCGTTCACCCGGTAAGCGTTAATCGCCTCTTGCGTTTCCGGAGAAGTAAGCCAGTCCACAAACTTTTGGGCCAGGTCGGCGTTTACGTCAGGAAAACGTTCCGGGTTAACCATGATGACGCCATACGGATTATTCAGCGGCGGATCGCCTTCCACCATAATTTCCAAATCTATCCCTTCAGACAATCGTTTCAGGTACGTACCCCGGTCACTGAGGGTGTACGCCTGCTGCTCATCCGCCACAGTCAACGTCGCCCCCATCCCCTGCCCCACGGACAGGTACCAGTCGCCGGCCGGTTTCACACCGGCCATCTCCCACAAAGCCATCTCCTTGACGTGCGTGCCGGAATTATCTCCTCTGGATACAAATGGTGACCCGGTAGCCGCAATCCGGGCCAGCGCCTCCGCCACGCTCTCCATCCCGGCAATACCCGCCGGATCGTCCGCCGGGCCGAGGATGATGAAATCGTTATACATCACGTCTTTCCGGTTGACGCCATACCCGTCGGCCACAAATTTGTCTTCCAACGGCCGGGCGTGAACCAGCACCGCATCCACATCCCCCGATTCGCCCAAAGCCAACGCCTGACCGGTACCCACGGCAATCACATCTACCTTAGCATCATATTTCTCCTCAAACTCCGGCAGCAAATAATCCATCAGGCCGGAATCATTGGTAGATGTGGTTGTAGCGATTTTTAACTGCTGCGGTTCGCTTTGACTTTGACACGCTGTCAAAAGAAAAAATAAACCTGAAACCAGAATGATTTGTATGCTTGTTCGTTTCATTTTTGTTGGTAACATCTTATTTGCCAGATATTTTGGGACACGGCCGTTACCCGCACCCGCTCGTCAATTTGCTGCCCCACCAGCCAAACGGCATGTTTCTCGTGGGCAACAATGGGCCAATACGGCCGTAAGTCCCGCGCAATTTTACGATTGATCATCACATCCTTCAATTTGGCCGAACGGCCGTCCATCCCCAATGGTTGAAATCGTTCCCCCGGCCGCCGGGGCCGGACAAACAGGCTGCCCGCCGCGTCCCCGTCCACGTAAGCCGTCCAGGGGTCGGGATTGTTTTGGATGACGGCTAAATCGGGTTGGGGGACGACGGCCGTTTCCAACATCCATCCGCCGGACAAAGCCACCTGCCCCGGTACAGGCAGCGGCATACGCCCTGAAATTTGCGGAGCGTCCAGCGGCGTGACCGCATCCGGCAAGGCAAAAAAGAGCCGCTCGTACCCCACCGTCAAAGTCACGTCCCCCGGCAGATGCGCCTGCGCCCCGGAACCGTCCTGTAAAGCCAGTTCCCTGGCCTGCTCGATGGAACGGAAGCCAATCTCGGTTGGCGACGGCCGTACCGCCAACACCGCCTGCCGCAACGCCAACCGCTGCCAGCTAACCGGCAGTTCCCGCCACGCCGCCCGCCGCAGCGCCAGCCAGCCCTCTCCCTGTCCGGCCAGTAAATCCGGCCACTGCTCTTGAAAAAGCTGCTGCAACAAATCGTAATCTGCCTGCACCACCTGCGCCAGCTGGCCCAAACGGGGCTTGACTTGGGGATTGAAAGCGGTCAACAAAGGCAAAAGCTGGTGGCGAATCCGGTTGCGGAAGTAGCTGACGTCCCGGTTGCTTTCGTCATAACGGGGCTGGAGTTGGTGGACGGCGCAGTATGCTTCAATGTCGGCGCGGGAAGTGTGGAGCAACGGCCGGAGCAACACCAATTCTTCCGTCCCCGGCACACGCCCCACAGGACGCATCCCCCCCAGCCCGGCCAGTCCGCTGCCCCGCAGCAGATTCATCAAAACCGTCTCCGCCTGAT
>JALUPA010000041.1 GCA_027054335.1 Ardenticatenaceae bacterium | reverse complement strand
CAAACTGTACACTATCGGCCCGGCTTTCCGGCGGGAGCGGCAGCAGGCGGGGCGTTACCGGCAGCACAGCCAGTTTAACTGCGAAATTTTGGGTGAAACAGACCCGGCAGCTGACGTGGAAGTGATGCTGCTGGCGATGAGCCTGTGTCGGGAGTTGGGCTTTAAGGGGTTGACTTTTCAACTCAACAGCACTGGCTGCCCTACTTGCAAACCGAATTACGTGACTGCTCTCAAGGAATATCTGGCGCAGCATAGGGACAAATTGGCCGACATTGACAAGGAACGGCTGCAACGTAATCCGCTGCGGGTGCTGGACAGCAAAGAGATGGGAATGGATGCCTTGCTGGCTGATGCGCCGCACATCATTGATTACCTGTGCCCGGACTGTGAAGATCACTTTACTGATTTGCGGATCATGCTGGACGGGCTGGAGCAAAGCTACACGATTAATTTTCGCTTAGTGCGGGGCATTGATTACTATACCAAAACTGTCTTTGAAGTATGGGCGGAAGGCATTGGCGCCCAGGCGGCCGTTTTTGGCGGCGGCCGTTATGACGGATTGGCTGAGGATATTGGCGGCCCGTCTACGCCGGGTGTGGGCTTTGGCAGCGGTATCGAGCGCCTTATTTTGGGTTTGAAGGAAACGGGGATTGAACCCCCGCCTGCCGCGCAACCGCAGGTGTTTGTGGCTCATTTTGGCGGGGCGACGAAGGTAACGGCCGTACAACTAACCTTCCGTTTACGGGCAGCAGGAATCGGCACGCGATTAGCTTTTGCCCGTACCCGCCGCAGTATGAAGAGCCAGATGCGGGAAGCGAACAAACATCACGCCCGCGTAGTTCTGATTTTGGGCGAGGATGAAATAGCCAATGGCATGGTAACGGTACGGCCGTTAGATGGCAGCAATCAGGTTCAAGTTCCCCAGGAAAAAATACTCGCCTGGCTGACGGATTTTGGCATCCAGTAACGGGGGATTATGCTGATAGGTATTTTGCATCATCCGGGGCGAATCCGAACCCAGGAGATGGCGGCGGAGATTGGCGAGTGGCTGGAAGCGCGGCAGGTGCAAGTGTGGCTGGCTTCCAGTCGGGATGAGGCATTTATTCGGGAACAAGCGCCGCAGGCGGATTTGTTGGTGGTGTTAGGCGGGGATGGCTCACTTCTACGGGCGGCGCGGTTGGCGTCACCCTATGGTTTGCCCGTATTTGGCATCAATCTCGGCAAAGTAGGTTTCCTGACAGAGGCGGAACCGGACGAGTGGCCGGAAAAGCTGGCGCGGGTGTTGGCCGGGGATTACTGGACGGAAGAACGGTTGATGCTCCATGCGGCGTTGCAGCGGAACGGCCGTATCATCAACGCCTTTGCTGCCCTCAACGACGTCGTGGTAGGGCGGGGTCGGCAGGCGCGGGTAGTGCGTTTTGAACTGTGGGTGGATGGCGATCTGGTGACCCACTACACGGCCGACGCCCTTATTGTGGCCACACCGACCGGCTCGACGGCTTATGCGATGGCGGCTGGCGGCCCATTACTGCCGCCACAACTGCAAAATTTTATTGTAGTGCCGGTGGCCGCCCACCTCAGTTTTGACCGGGCGCTGGTGCTGCATGAACAGGCGGAAATCGCTATTCACATCCATATGGATCATGAGGCGTACCTGACGCCGGACGGCCAGGATGGCATTTTGTTGCAGGATGGCGATATTATCCGGGTGCAGAAGGCAGACCATACCAGCCTTTTTGCCCGGTTGGAAAGCCCCGGTTATTTTTACCGGCGCATTATGGCGCGGTTGGGGCATAGAAGTAATTAGTAGGTCAAGTTTGCAAACTTGACTTACATTCACAGAGGAATATTTTATGTCAATTAGTCAACCACGATTACGATCCATGCTGCGGCAGGCTGATAAAGTGGCCGCCAATGGTAAACGGTCGGCGGCAGAGG
>JALUPA010000040.1 GCA_027054335.1 Ardenticatenaceae bacterium | reverse complement strand
CTTCCATTTCAGATAATGTTGCCCCCAATACCAGTCCTAAAATCGTCTTGTAACCGGGATGTTCCGGATCATCTTGTATTTCCAGGGTTAACTGGACATCACCGGCCTGGTACAGTAAGGGGCCGGCGTCTTCTTCCTCACCGCGCAGGGCAAATGCCGGCATTCCCGTTATGGTTGGCGCCGGTTCGGGTGATACCCGTGCGGCTATCCAGGTTTTTATGCGTTGGTTGAGGTTGGGTGTATGATCCAGGATGGGATCGGATAGATAATTTTCTAAGTAGTGTATTTCTTGCCGACAATAGGGGCAATGATTGAGATGTTGTTTGATTTGTTTGTTTTTGGATGGAGATAATAAATCTAATTGGTATTCGCCCAGGGTCAGCGAATCGGGGCAAAGAATCCGGTATAACCTGGTTTTAAGTTGATGTTCAATTGTCGCCATGAGTGACTCCTGCTTGTGCTTTTCCCTACAGAACCAAGACGAGGCTCATCGTCATCTGTTTTGCATAGATGGGTTTGCCAATCTAAACGTAGGAATCAGTATTTTTCAGGCATTTTACAAAAATTGGGCCATATCCGGGTTACGGCGTAAGCGGGAGATGAGATTATCTTTGACACGGGACACTTCGGCGGCATTGTCAAAAATGTGCGGGAATTCCTGGGCTATCTGGCGCGGTTTAAGGTCCAGAGCGAAGGTGCCGTAGACGGCCGTATATTCTTTTTCATTCTTGCATTGTTCTTCGATCCAGCGCCAGAGAACCTGATTGGCATCCAGTTCAGTTATAGAATCCTCGATGGGGGGCGATGTGTCCGGGATAGTGGGCATAAGGTTTTCACTGTCAGGTTCTGAGGAAAGTACCTGATTACGGACAAAGCGCTGCTCCCTTTTGCGGGCATAATCGGTAATAACGCTGTGAGCGCACATTTTCAGGTAGCGCAGGACGGCCCGCAGGTCAGTGAATGTTTTGAATTTTGCCGGGGTCATACTTTGCCACAGTTTGGTAAAAGCCTGAGTGAGAAAATCCTGAACCTCAGCGCCGGTTTCCGGAAATTGGGGATGGTTTTCTACCCAACTGGCTACCAACGGCCGGTATTGCTCATAGATGTATTCCCAGGCCAACTCATTACGATATTCCAGAGCGCGGCGAAACATCTCAAAACAATAGCGGGGATCATAAGGCAACTGGTTGAAAAAACGGCTGGTTTCCTGTTTGCATTTGTACCGAATACCGCTTATTGATAAAAGTTGAGGCTTATCCTGGGTTGACATACTGCTCATTACTCAAGTGAAAATATCAGACTGTTAGAGTGAGGGATGTGGAATGTTGTGTATCGGATTGCCCGGCTATTGTACCTCAAAGTGGGACATTGCGTGACAGTGATAAAGAAAAACGGCCGTTTCCCGAAGAGACGGCCGTTATCACATCAATCTGGAGGAAATCAGGCGCTTAATATCTGCCTGAAGCCGGAGGGAAACTGGATTCATACAAACTCGCTTTAATTTCCATTACTTCACGCCGTATGGAAGCATCCGTCTCGATTAAATTTTTAACTTTCTTGCAACCGTATAATATCGTTGAATGATCGCGGTTGCCCAACTTCATGCCAATTTGGGGCAGGGAGGCTTTTGTTTCACTCCGGGCCAGATACATACCCATTTGCCGGGGAAAAGCGATGGCTTTTTCCCTGGTAGAACTGGTCAACTCTTCCCGTGACACATTGTAGTAAGTACAAACAGTCTCCAATACCCGATCCACCGATAATTTTTCCGGCTGGCGAATTTGGTCGGCCAGGGCCATTTTTACCAGGTCTATATCAATACGGCCGTCAGCCAACTGCGCGTAAGCCATCACCTTGTTAAAAGCCCCTTCCAACTCCCGAATACTGTTCTGAATATGCTGCGAAATATAATCCACAGCTTCTTCCGGCATATAAACGCCCATCTGCTCCGCTTTGGCCTGTAAAATAGCTTTGCGCGTTTCCACATCCGGTAGCTGAATATCAGCCATCAGCCCCCACTCAAAACGGGATTGCAGCCGTTCCTCCAACGTAGCCATCGCCTTGGGCGGCCGGTCACTGGAAATAACCACTTGTTTGCCATTGCTGTAAAGTTCATTGAAGGTGTGGAACAATTCTTCTTGTGTGCTTTCCTTCCCGGCAATAAATTGCACGTCGTCAATAATCAGCACGTCAACCGTGCGGTATCGTTCCCGGAACTGCGCCATTTGTTTGTTGCGGATGGATTGAATGAGATCGTTGGTGAATGTTTCTGAGGAGATATAACAAACAGAATACCCGGCCTGCTGACATTTATTGCCGATGGCTTGCAGCAAATGTGTCTTGCCCAGACCGACGCCGCCATAGACGAAGAGGGGATTGTACGTTTCTCCCGGATTTTCGGAAACGGAAAGGGCGGCGGCGTGCGCCAGCCGGTTACTGGCCCCAACGACATAGGTAGAAAAAGTATAGCGCCGGGTAAGACTATTGAGGGAAGACGCACCTATTGGGCGTGTCTTGGCCGGAGACGGCGTGGTTTGCTCCCTGTTGTTTTTCCCGTTCAAATAAACAGGTGCAGAAAGTGCGTCATTATCGTTATGGGCGTCTTTCACCTCAAACTGGATGTTGACCCGTTCCCGTACAATGGCGGCCAGCGTTCGGAGAATTGTGTCCAGCAAGCGGTTTTCCAACCAATCTTTGGCATAGGCATTGCGTACGCCGATGACGTATGTATTGTCCTCGTAATTAAGCAAATGGGTGCCTTTTAACCAGGTATTAAATGTGGCTTTGGTCATTTGCAATTCGAGTTCACCGAGCGTGGCTTTCCAGGCAGTTTCGGGGTTCATTGTCATCATATTAGGTACCTTTACAAAGTATATATTTTGGATATGACCGTTCTGGTGAGCAGACAAACGCATAGACCTGACCAGAAGCCATCCGTTAAAATATTTTTTTGAATGATTGTGGTAATACGGCCGTTACGAACACTGAGGATAGTTTGGGGTTCCTCTTGTTTGGTTAAAGGATTTTCGTCACCAAAAGCTACCCTAATAAGTGCGACCAGGACAACTCCATTTCTCCAATAAATTTATGCAGGTTTGTGTGCAACGGCACGTACATTCTAACAAATGGCGGGCAGATATGCAATGGAAATCTGTGAATTTTGCCTTAAAAGGTTGGACATTTTTAGACTGGCTCAACCTTAAAGAATTGTATTTTTAAGGTTGTATCCTTGACAAGGGGTATGGGTGCTAGATATGGTAGCGGCTCCTCTACGAACCCCATATATATGGGAAAATGCCTATTTCGGATAATGATTTTGGCATATATTCGGGTATGTTTGGGTAAAGACAAGCCGAAAATTTGCCGTTAAAAATGCAATACTTTGTATTTGGGGTTACAAAGCATCTGACGTCGAATTGCAGCATGATGTTTGGGCGTTGCTCTATTTTGCCGGGCAATTGTTAATTGGTATATACCGTAGGGAGATCGTATATGTTATCGTGAAAATGTATTGTTAGAGACCAGTATTGTATAGGAAAAAGCCGTAGAATAAAACCAGCAAACATTCAATTCGGCGGAGAATAAAAATGGTAGCACAATTTGACGGAACACAAACAGGACAGCAGAAGAGCATTCGTTTACCAGTTGGGCGGTATGTTACGGCCGTGAGCCTGGGCATATTCTTAAGCAGTCTCATCACCATAGCTGTACCTGGTCTTTCCCCACTGCGTTTGGGGGCAATGTGGCTGCTGGCCTTGGCCATTAGCTGTGTTACCGTGGCCTTACTCGTGCGCCGGATTTACGGCCGTTCCCATTGGGGTATGGTCATGTTTGGTCAGGTATTGGGTTGTACGGCCGTGGCCCTCCTCTTCATCTCTGCCATATAAAGCCGCCGTCACCACAATCCAGATTCATCCAGCCGGGATTTATTCCCGGCTTTTTCATATCTTGACAGGCCAAACGGGTTATGTTAGATTGATCTAAAAATGAAGTATCGAATTTTGTCACAGATCACCCGATAAATTAGTGAAAATTTGTGTAATTCGTGGCAAAATCCCAGGATAAATCATGCCCGAAATCGAGACATTACCCGGTGGTTCCTCGTCACAGCGCAATACCCTAAACCATCAGGCCATCGAAGATTACATGAAAACCATCTACATGCTGGCGCAGGAAGAAACCCCCGTATCCACTTCCCGCATTGCTCAGGCCCGTGGCGTCAAACCGGCTTCCGCCACCAGCATGATTCAGCGTTTAGCCCGCCTGAACCTGGTGCGCTACGAAAAACATTACGGCGTCACCTTGACCGAAGCGGGGGAAAAACTGGCCCTGGAAGTGATCCGCCATCACCGGCTGCTGGAACTGTACCTGATAGAAGCGCTGGGCTTCACCTGGGACGAGGTGCATGAGCAGGCGGACATTCTGGAACACGTCATCAGCGAAAAAATGGAAGAACGGATTGCGGCCGTACTCAATCACCCGGAATTTGACCCGCACGGCGATCCCATCCCCAGCAAAGACGGGGTGTTAATTCAGGTAGAGACGCAGCTTCTTTCCACTTTGCAGGTGGGAGACAGCGCCTGTGTTTCCCGTATTCCCGATGATTCCAACAGCGAGTTATTACGTTATCTGGCCGAATTGGGCCTGGTACCGGGGACTGCTTTTCAGGTTGTGAAGGTAGCTCCCTTTGCAGGTCCCGTTACCATCATGCTGGCCGACGAGGAAAAAGTAGTCGGCCGTCAGGTGGCCGATTCTGTTTTGGTAGAGATGTGTTCGTGATGCCCGCGCTTTACGTATTGCCCAAAGTTGTGTAAGATTTTCCTGAACGACGCGGAGGCAAACCAAATGGAGACACAACAATTAACGCAGCTTATCAAACAGGAACTACCCGAAATTCTGCGCCAGGATCAGGAAATGCGGCAATGGGTCATTGACCTGACCCAAAAGCGGTATGCCGACAAAAAAGAAACAGAAAGCCGGTTTGATCGCCTACTGGACGAACTGCGCCGGGATCGAGAGGAGCAAAGCCGCAAGTGGGAAGAAAATCAGGCGGTCATTAAGACAATGCTTCAGGATATTCAGGCGCTATCCCGTAAGCATGACAGCACTATTGGCGCGTTAGGCGCACGCTGGGGGCTGTATACCGAGCAATCTTTCCGCAATGCATTAAAAGGCATCCTGACGGGTTCATTTGACGTCGAAGTTTTGAATGTAACCGAATTTGACGATGAGGGAGAAGTATTTGGCCGCCCCGATCAGATAGAACTGGACATTATCATACTGAACGGTACATTGATTTTGGCGGAAATCAAATCTTCCATGAGCAAGTCGGATATGTACGCCTTTGAGCGGAAAGCGCGTTTTTATGAAAAGCGGCATAAGCGGCAGGCAGACCGCTTGCTGGTCATCTCCCCAATGGTAGACGACAAAGCGCGGGAAGTGGCCCAAAAATTGGGTATTGAAGTTTACAGTTACGTTGAAGACGTACCCCCGGAACTTTTTGCCCTGAACTGAAAACTGAGTACTGATCCCTCCCTCAATTATTAATATCCGTCACCCGCGCTTGCGCGTAAAAGTCACGGGAGAGCCAGAGCGGATAACTGCGTCGCAGCCATTTGAACTTATTGATGATTTCCCCGCGGAACAGTTCGTTCATTTTTCCTTTTTGTAGTTCCCAGAAGCTGGGCGATTTGGCGTCAAAGCCATAGATGAGTTCGTATCCCAAATGATTTAGATAATCGCGGGTGAGGTACTCAAAAATCTCCGTATCGCGCGGGGATAATTTTTCCCGCCAGCGGCCAGCCACGGCCGGATCGGGCCGCCGGCCGATGAAGGTGTGTTGGCGCCGGGTATAGCGCGGCGGTTTGAAGCCGGTTGCCAGCACCATTTCCGGTTGGTATGCAATCTCCAGGAAGGGACAAAGCTGCTGTAAGGTGGTTTCCGGCTGCCGCACCAGGTCTTCATAACGAATGCGAATCACATTTTCCGGCCCGTAAGCTGTTTCCGCCGAGAGGCCAAAGGAGACCATGCGCATCCACCAGCGGGCAGCCTTTTCAATGCTGTTTGGCCCCCAGTCCAGGGGGAGGATGGAGGAGGCCACGCCACGGCCGTCGCGTACAATGTGGATAAATTTAGCCTGGGGGAACAATTGGCGCAGCGTGTGTGCGTAGCTGACATTTTCCGGGGTATGGTCTACCCAGACAATTGCCTGGGGTTTATCCAGAAACCGGGCGTAACCGGCAACCAGATAATTCAGCAGACAGGCGTAAGAGTTGTCCATCTCGTCGTAAGGTATGGTGGACGCCTCAAAATCATATTCCCAAATCTTGAAACGCCAATGCCGCTGAATCAAAGCCAGCGCCTGGCGTAAATCCACCCGGTTTTCCTGCCGGGCCGGAGAACGCAGGACGTCAATCTTGAAGTGGGATTCCGGGGTGCAGATAGCCTGTGGCGCTACGCCCAGCATGGCGCCCAACAGTGT
>JALUPA010000039.1 GCA_027054335.1 Ardenticatenaceae bacterium | reverse complement strand
TTGACGGCCGTCCCAGAGCAATGACCTGATAGGGGGCGAGTGTTGTCGTGTCGGTTATCGGGGCGCGTTGCACTAACGGCTGAAAGCGGCCGCCGGCAGCGGCGTCTCCCAGCATTTGCGCCAGTTGCGCCAGACTGTCCAGGTCTGTTTCTGAAGGAGAAGCGGGCAGCGCAAACAGGACGTCGCTCAAATCCGGGTTGGTTAGCAGGGGAGCAGTTACGGCCGTTTCTGCCAGATCGCCCAACATCTCCTCATACGGTAAAGAGATAATCCCGTTATTGCGTAACCGCAGCCACGCCTGGGGGGCGTCCGGTGGGGGGCAAGGTTGAGCCAGAAACAGTTCGGCCACAAACGTCAGGCGGTTCGACTCGCCGGGGCGTAAATCGGCCGGGGGCAGGGGAATAGTTACCTGCTGTTCTCCCGTCTGGGCCGCAGACAAGGGCGCCTGCCCGATCACTTTCCCGTTTAGTTCCACGCGCAGGCTGGATTGGCCGGTATCCAGGGCGCTGGAAGCGAGATAGGAAAATGTCAGCGCCGCCTCGTCCTGAATATTCCAGCTGGCGGGAATGGTAAAGCTGCCGGAACTTTTGTACCGGCCCAGGCCGGACCAGGTAATATCGCGGAAGCCAATATCAGCCAGGGTGAACTGTTCCGGTATGATGGGGCCGGCTGCGCTTTCTGCACTTTCTGCGCTTTGCACGGCTTCGATGAGGGCCAGATTGCCGCGCCGGCCAAATTCAGGGCCGTTGGCGGACAGGGCGCGGGCGGCGCGTTCGACGGCTGCGTCGCTCCCGCCGGTGACGATCAGGTACACGTAGTCAGCGGCGGCGCCAGAGGGGATTTCCTGCAAGATACCGGTTGTGGTGGGGATGGGCCGGCCGGCCGTGTCAAGCAGACGGCCGTCTGCGTCCAGCGTCGTGGGCAGTAGTTGGCGTTGGTACAAGTCGGCAATGAAGCTGTTGTCTGCGGGCGAACCAATGGCGATGACGCTTTGTCCGGTTAACTGGGTGGGGGTAACGGCCGCCGGCGTCGTCAGGGAAAGGGTGACGTTATTGCCCGCAGTCTGGCCTAAGGCCGCCGCCACAGATGCCGCTGCCGCCAAATCGGCATCCGTATACGCATCCGGCACAAGAAGCAAGACGGATTCCGGCGTAAGTGATTCCTGCACCAGCGGCCGGGGAAAGTCGGCCAGGTTAGGCGTGACTGGCCGGGTATCATACGCCAGGCGCACAGTGGAACTGTCGTACACCACCAAGCGCATGGGCGCATTGTTCAGACAGTCGTTTCCTTGCAGGGCAAAGCGGATTTTGTGGTTTGTTTTGTCCGGGTTGGCAAAAGCCCCGACGGGCAGCGGCAAACGCAAGGTTTGGTTGATCCCCGCCTGGGGAATAAAGGAAGCCAGGGGAATATCGTCCAGAAAAACAGTAAAAGCGATGTCTGTGAGGGAGGCAGCGCCGGTTTCCGGTGTCGCCGGCAGTGTCGGTGTAGATTGGTAAACGTCAAAGTAAAGGTCAAGGTAGCTGTTACTGCCGTTGACTAACCAGCGATACGGCAAGGAAAAGGAAAATTCTTCCGCTGCCGGCTGGGTTAAATCAAAAGTGGGCTGTTCCAATTGGGCAAAGGTCAACTCGATGACGCCGGTTTCCGGTTCTGCCGGGGGGACAGGCGTCTCGGCCGGGAGGGGCGTCTGGGCGTATCCGGTGGTTGCCTGGAAGAGAAACCAGGCCAACAGTACGGCCGTTATAGAGAAAGATGACCACAGATAGGAATTGCCACAGATTTTTCTTCTGTCTGCGGCTTCTCCTCTCGATGGTCTATAAAAAAAAGCAACTACGTTTTTAATCATCATAGAATTTAACGTTTGAATATCAGGCGGGCTGCTTGCCGGAGTTGTTCCCGCTCCAGAAACCACAGGACGGATAAATAACCGGCAGCGCCGGCGGCCGTTATCAATATCAGGCGCAGGAGCGGCATGAGGTCTTGCGTTAGGTAAACTGCCGGCAGCGCCAAAGCCAACAAGCCCAGCCCACTTATAAAGGATGGCTTCAGTTGGCGGGCAATATCCTGCCAGCTAACCCGGATAAGCCGGGTAGCAATCCCCAGGCGTAAAAGGGTGCGCCCCACGCCGATGATCAGATGGCCGGTCGCCACGCCTGTCAAGCCAAAGCGGGAGCCGTACCACAGGGCCAGCAGCAGGGGGACAACGCTGATCAAGCCCAACTTGGCCAGGATGTCGGGATGCCCGGTCGCTTTGTAAATATCACCCACGTTGCTGCCGATGGAACGCACCAGGACAAACAGGGCCAGGATACGCACGACGGGAATCGCCGCCAGCCATTGTTCGCCAAAGGCCACCCGCACCAACGGATCGGCGACGACGAACAGCCCCAGGCACAAGGGGATGCTGACCATCTCCAGATAGCGTATGGTGGTTAAGAATCCCTGTCGCAGCAAATCCGGCTGGTTTTGGATGGCGGCGTAGGCGGGAAAGATGGCTGCACCGACAACCCACAACAAGTTCAAAATGAGCAGTTCCGGCAGGCGGTAGGCCAGGGTGTAAATACCGAGGGCTTCCGCTCCCAGGATGCGCCCTACAATCAGGTAATCGGCATTGCTGATGATGGCGTCCAGAACGTTGACGGCGAGCAGGGCGGAACCAAACTGGAGCAACCGACGCGCCAGTTTACGGCGAATGCGCAGGTGTGGCCGCCAGGGATAGACGATCCAGGCCAGGATGACGGCCGTTATCACGCCGGCCAACTGCCCTAAAACCAGCGACCAGGCGCCAAACCCGGCCAATGCCAAACTGATAGCCACCCCGCCCTTGACCAGCGAACGGCCGAAATCCGGGACAATTTTGCGGTTAAAGGCCAATTGACGCTGTAGCCGGATAATGTGGATGGAACCCAGAGCATTCAGGACAAAGGTAAAGCTCAGGACGCGCAAAAGGGGGGCTACTTCCGGGTTGTGAAAGTAATTGGCCACCAGCGGCGCGATGGCCAGGGTCACGAGCGTCAGCGTCGCGCCCAGAAGCAGGTTCAGGGTAAACACAGTGTTAGCCGATTCTTCGACATTTTCCCGCTGTTGGATGAGGGCAGCCCCTAAACCCAAATCTTTCAGGACAGACAGGTAGGAAATGGCGAGCATGGCAAAGGCCACCAGGCCGAAATCATGGGTGGTCAGCAAGCGGGCCAGAATAGCTGTGGAAATAAAGACCAGCCCTTTGCCCAGGCCAAAGGAAAGATAGTTCCACATGACGGCGTGGGCTGTTTTGCGCGTTGTTTTCTGGGATTCGGAGAGCGTTATTGTCTTGATGGTCATTTTTGCACCAGGCCGGGTCTTGTTTTTGGTGTGACGTCGTGTGCCAGGTGGATACCGGCTGCTCCCAAGGCAATGAGCAGCCACAAATAGTAGATATACGCGCCATGCAGGAAGATGCTGCCCAGAAGAAAGGCGATTAAGCTCATTTGCAAGGCGGTCAGGTTGCGCTGCCAGCGGGGACTGGCGTTAGCGGCGTGTAATTTTTTACGGGCGCGGTGCAGACTAATCATTAAACTGGCAATCAGGGCGGTAAAGGCGGCCAGCCCCAGAATGCCGGTCTCAGCGATGATTTCTATGTAGAGGGAATGAGCTTCCCGCTCTTCTGTGCGTGAGTCCAGCCCCAGGCGACTGGAGTATTTCTGGTAATTGGGGGGATAATTGTTCGCGCCTACGCCCAAAATGGGGTGGTCGGCAAACATGAGCAGGCCGGAGATGTATTCACTGGCGCGGCCGCGAAAGGAGGATTCCTGGTAGACGGCCGTTTCCGCTGAGGAACCAAGCGCGCCTAAACTGTTCATCCGGTCAGTAAAGCTGTCCGGCAAAAAAGACAGCAGGAGAAGAGCGGCGACAGCGACGCCGGCCAACAGAGAGGGCGAGATTTTTCGTTCCAGGGCGATCAACCCCAGAACGAGTACCAGCGCCAGAAAATCTCCCCGGCTGTAGGTATTGAGCAAGGCAAAGACCAGGAGCAGGGTGGCGGCGAGCGCCGTTAACCGCCCCAAAGTCCGCTTTTCATCCAGAAAAAAGTAGAGGGCCAGAGGTACGGCCGTAACCAGAATCAACCCGTAAAAATTGGGGTCCCCTAAAGGGCCGGTTAAACGGGACTGGTACACTTCTGTTAAGACTTGTTCCTGGCTGTTCCCGGCAAAACCGATAAATGTCTGGGCATAATTTCCGGTCAAGACCTGGTAGGTACTCATAGCCGCCAGCGCAGCGGCCGATAAAACGAGCGCCCATAAAGCGTTTCGCCAGTGGCGCGGCGTTTCCAGCGCCAGGATGATGGTCAGGACAACAATGAAATCTTTGACAAAATCTACTACCTTATTCAGAGCTAATGATTTGTCCGTAGCTCCAAAAGCGGATAGCAACCAAACGAAGCCGTAAACAAGCAGCAACAATTCTACCTGACGTAGTCGAGGAAACGGCCGTTTATGCGCCAGACGATTGATAATGACGGCAATCAATACGAAAGCAACCAGCGGTTTGTTAATGGAAGGCAGCCCGTTTTGGGAAAAGACGCTGGACATATTTGTGAAAAGGGTGATGATCAGAAGATAAGCGCCCCATTGCGGCCGGGCGAAGATGGCAACGGCCGCCAGCCCGGCCAACACACCACCCAGGATCAGCAGGCCAATCTTGCTGTCACGGTAGCCAATGGCGATGACCAGAGCCAGGGCAGTAAACCCTGCCGCCGTCATAAAACTAATGATTGTGGCCTGGGTAGGGGTGAGCTTAAATGGAAATGTTGTGTTTACCTGTTTTTCCATCACTGTCTAATCCCCATATATCTGCCAGTCGCCTTGCCTGCCGGCTTTTTTGGCCGCTTCCTGGCCCCGCTGCAACAAACTGTGCCATACAAGCAAGTTGTTTTTGTTCTCAACAATACCGCCGACGCCAACGTAGGTAACGGCCACATCTGCATCTGGTACAGTAAAAGTTTTGGTGCGTAATTGATCCATGAATGTGGTCAAAAAAGTTGCCGCTTCCTGCTTGTTTGTTTGCGGCATCAGGATAACAAACTGCTTCTTTTCCAAATAAAGCACACTGTCACCGGCGCGACTCTTTTGCTGTATAAACTCCTGCACTTGCTCTGCCAGTTGCTTCTGAACCCGGTTGTTAGATTTTTGGCTATGCTCGTCTGGATGCAAATCAGTCATTGGTTTGAGGGTGATGACAGCCAACGTGAAGGGAGACGCGGGATTGGTAGGGGGGGAGGGAGGCAAGCTGCCAGAAGAATAATGACCCCAGAATTGCAGCAACGTTTCCCGCAGCACAATAAATCCCACCGCGCCGGCCAGCCCAATGATGGCGCTCAAAGTAACGTTGGTTAAATGATTAGGCGAGACGGGGGTCGTATCTGCTTCAGCAGGGTCCAGCAGCCGCAGATCGACAACTTCATAGAGATTGCTGATGTAAACAATTCCCTTGGTACCAATGGCATTGGCTAAATCAGCCGCCAATTCCGGCGATCTCCCTTGAACCCGCAGCTGCAACACAGTAGAATCAGGCAAGACAACACACCCTGTTCGGTAAAGATTAACCGTTTCGACGGGGATTCCCAATAGCAGCGCCGCTTGATCTTGAATAGTCTGGCTCTCTAAAATTTCGCAGGCTGTGATGGCTACACTTGTATTCCTGGCTAATGTGTTGAAACTGTCAATAAAATCGCCCGTATCGTCAATGGCTTGATTGGAACTGACTATTAGCGTGGCTTTGGCTTCGTAGAGAGGCGTCTGGGACAGACTGTAAGCCAATCCCAGGCCAACACTCAACAATACTATAGCCGGGATCAGCCACCAGTATTGTTGAAACCCTTTCAGGTATTGATGCAAATTGATATCCATAGTCAGTAAGTGTACAGTAATAAATAAAGGTAACGTTTTCTTACCAGGCAGATTCGTTGGCAACTATGCAGCTACCAGAGGTGACAGTCACTTATAAACATTGCGGTTTTGTCCAGCGTCTCTGGTAGAAGTGACTGTCACCTGTATAGTTACATTCGTTGTTTATGTTGGCAGTTAGTTACATATGGGACGCAAACGGACAACGGCATTTTTACATCGTTTATTTTGCTTCCTGCCATTTGTTTCTGTGAAAACTGCAAAGTATCGTCCATTATGCACGCTAGGGTAGAATAAAGGAATAAACTCTTTTTCCTATATATCAGCCGTTACAAAAGGCGCACATTTGACACTAGCGTAAAACAATTATGGCACAGGAAACAACCTCACCCCGAAAATCTGCTGGCGCCGGAGAAATAAAGGAAGAAAGCGGGCCTGTTTTGCTGGTGGCGCTGTCGCAAGGGTATGGTGGGGCTGACGTGCGGGTTTTTGATCTGGCCCGGGCGTTTCACGGCCGTATCCCCTACGCCGTCGTTGTCCTGGCAAACTCTCCCTTATGGCAAAAATTAACGGCGGCCGGTTTGTCTGTACGGCCGTTGCCCTATACCCGCAGCGACCCACGCCT
>JALUPA010000038.1 GCA_027054335.1 Ardenticatenaceae bacterium | reverse complement strand
AGCCAGAGGTTGAGGCGGTGCGTGTCCATCACGGCCGTCAACGTTTCCCGTAATTTTTTCCGGCCAGCCACGGCGTCGGCCAACTGTTCGTCGCTGATTTGCCGGCCGCGTTCAATCAATTCGGCCGTTTTCCAATGATACAGTTCCTTGTACTGCGCGTACCATTCTTTATGCACCCGCGCCGCTTCCGCCGCCACAATCAGGTTGTGCCGGGCGTAAATTTCGTCGAAATCGGCCATCACAGGAACAGAGTGGATGGTGTAACCCGCTTTTGCCAGTTTCTCCACCGTCTGCCAGAAATGGGCCAATCCCTCTGCCGACGCCTTTTCCAAATATGGCCCTTCCGGGATGCCCAGCGACGGCCGTTCCATCTCCAATCCTCCAATCTCCCAATCTTCCACCAGCACACCGGCGGCCAACTCCATCCCCCCCACGTCCCGCGTAAACCCGCCAATGTGATCTAGCGACCAGGAAAGAGGAATGACGTTTTCTCTGGAGATGCGGTCATAGGACGGCTTGTACCCCACGACGCCGCAGAAAGCGGCCGGCCGGTTGATGGAGCCGATGGTTTGCGTGCCGAAGGCAAAGGGGCACAATCCCGCGGCTACCGCCGCTGCCGAACCGCTGCTGGAACCGCCGGGCGTGTGTGCCGGATTGTGCGGGTTGCGCGCGGGGCCGGGGGCAAAGTAAGCAAACTCTGTCGTCACCGTCTTGCCCATGATGAGCGCCCCGGCCCGGCGCACGGCCGTCACGCTGACCGCCTCACCCCCCTGCAAAATCTCGGCCGGCAGCCTGCTCCCCGCCTGGGTCACAAAGCCGTCTACGTGAAAAATGTCCTTCACGCCGACGGGGACGCCAAACAGCGGGGGACGGCCGTCCGGGTCAGGGTACTTTGCATACAACTCTTCTGCTTCGCGGCGCAATCGGGCGAAACGGCCGTCTTCCGGCACAAAGGCCAGCACGTCCGGTTCCCGTCTGGCGAAATATGCTTCCAGGTCATCCAGATAATCAAACAAAGACAACTCGCCGGAACGCAGCGCAGCGGCGAGTGTGGGGAGGGGGAGGGTTAGAGGGTTCATTTTTAGTGTGCAGTGTTCAGTGTTCAGTCACGCCACTGAACACTGAACACTGATTACTGAAAACTGATTACTGAAAACTGTCCGCCGCCAGCAGCACCGCATCCACAATATGCTGGTAACCGGTGCAGCGGCACAAGTTGCCGGAAATCGCTTCGCGCACTTCCGTTTCGGTGGGATGCGGATTTTCTTCCAGGAAGGGAAGGATGGTCATTAGAAAGCCGGGGGTGCAGAAGCCGCATTGCAGGCCGTGCGCTTCGTGGAATGCTTCTTGCAGCGGGTGGAGGTTGTCCTGGCTTTCGGCCAAGCCTTCGACGGTGGTGAGGGTACGGCCGTTTACCTGCACGGCAAACAGCAAACAGGAACGCACCGGCAGCCCATCCAGCAAAATCGTACATGCTCCGCAAACGCCATGTTCGCAACCGACGTGTGTTCCCGTCAAGCCCAGTTCGTGCCGTAAAAAATCGCTTAACAGCAAGCGTGCTTCTACATTTTGCTCATATTCTTTTCCATTGATGGTTACTTTAACGGTTTGTTTGTTCATTGTACTGCCCTCTCGAATGCTTGCTGCAATGTACGGATGGTCAACACTTTAGCTAAATGGCTTTTGAACTCAGTGGTGGCATGAATATCGCCGGTGGGCTGGATTTCGTTTTGGCTGGCGTGTACGGCCGTATCCGCCAAAAGTTCATCCGATGCCATCTCCCCGACCAGCATTCCCGCCGCTTCATGGGCTACGACGGGCGTTTCTCCGGCATTCAGATAGACCAGACGAGCAGAAGTGCAACGGCCGTCCTCAGCCACCGTCACCACCGCCGCCACGCCGCTCAAGGCATAATCTCCGTGCCGCCGGGCCACTTCCATGAAGGCCGTACC
>JALUPA010000037.1 GCA_027054335.1 Ardenticatenaceae bacterium | reverse complement strand
GACTCCGACGGGCGTATCGATGCCTATGTCGATCAGGCCGGTATCGAAAGCACCTTGCCACTGCACCTGCCGGCCGCGGGCGAGGACTACCTGCTGGGATTCTTTCTGGTGGGCGCCTACCAGGAGATCCTGGGCGACATGCACAACCTGTTCGGCGACACCCATGCCGTCAACGTCACCCTCACCCAGGACGGCAGCGACTATCGCATCACCGGGATTCAGGAGGGCGATACGGTGAACGGCATGCTGCGCTACGTACACTACGACAGCGAGCAATTGATGAAGATCTTCCGGCGCAAGATCACGGAGGCGAAGCTGGGAGAGCGGCACAGGACGCTGTGCCTGGAGACCCTCAGCGCGGGACTGGCCGGGTATACCTACTATCTTTCAGGTTAAGCCGGCCATTTGTAGTGGAGCATGGATTGTGGCAATCGCCACAAACGAAGCGCCGCGGAAATGGGACGGCTTGACCCGATTGTCAGGCGTGCTTATATTTTGTTATAACATTTGTTATAACGTGCTTAAAGGGTGTCGCCATGCTTAAAGTCAAGATTACTGCCGTAGGGAACTCAATGGGAATTATCCTTCCAAAAGAAGCACTTAACAAGCTCAAAGCCAGCAAGGGTGATACCTTGTATCTGGTGGATAGCCCAGAGGGGCTTATCCTGACCCCTTATCAGCGAGACTTCGAGGCTCAAATGAAAGCTGCTGAAAAAGTGATGAAAAAATATCGAAATGCCTTTCATGAGCTTGCCAAATAAAGATGAAAGAACCAAATTGGGTTTTAGATGAAATCGTATTTTCTGTTCATCAAATGCTTTTATCCGAACATGGCGGCGGGACGGGAATTCGTGATAACGCCTTATTAGAGTCTGCTTTAGCCAGACCTAAGCAACGTTTCGAATATGAGCCTGAGTCAACCTACTTTGATCTGGCGGCTTCATATAGTTTTGGATTCGCCAAAAATCATCCTTTCGTAGATGGAAACAAGCGAACAGCGCTTGCCATTGGTGCAATATTTCTTGAGATTAACGGAGTCTCTTTAAATTCGTCAGAAGCTGAGACGGTCATTATATTTGAACAATTGGCCGCTGGTCGTATTTCAGAAGCAGAATTATCACTCTGGTTTGAGAAAAATTCCGTTCCGAGTGCCTAACTCGTAGAATGAGGCCAACAGGAGAAGGGTGCCATGCTGTACCGGGTGACCGCCCACATACTGAAAGAAAAAATGCCGGCCTTCCATGAGGCCCTCACCAACGGCACGATTCAGAACCAGAAGCCCGATGGCGCCGAAATCGTCGCCGCCATGAAACGCGCGGTCATCACCGCCCCCGGCATCATCGAATGGTACGAAACCTGTTTCTGCCCCACCCCCCTGCAACACGAGCGCGCCACGGTCTTCGATCACTATTTGACGGAAATAGAAGCAGTAGCTGTAGAAAGCTCTGAAGAAATCAAAGGAGAACCATTCTGGGTATATCTTGAGCAAGTAAGCAAATTTCCGCCAGGGGGCCCGTGAAACCCTGGCCGGAATACGGCAATCATTCCCTCTCCCCATCGGGGAGGGCTAGGGAGGTGCGGTTTTCAAGACAAGAAATGAACTCCCAACTCATCTCCTACTGGAGGATGAGTAACCGGATTTAACCGCAGGAGTATGCACGCGATTGAGTTTCTGCCCTAATAGAGGAGAGAACCAAGGGAATCATGGACCGATTCGACCGCATTTTTGCGCTGCACAAATTCCTTGCCGGTCATCGGCGCCCGGTGCCGCTTGAGAACATCATGGCCAGGCTGGAATGCTCCCGCGCCACCGCCAAGCGCATCATTCATGACATGCGCCATTACCTTGATGCCCCCATTGTCTATGACCGCCAATACCGGGGTTACTGTTACGATCGCAATGCAGAGCGGCCCTATGAACTGCCGGGCCTTTGGTTCAGCGCCGCGGAACTCCATGCTCTGCTGGCAGTAGAACACCTGCTGGAAGAGGTGGGCCCCGGATTGCTGAAAAGGGAGATTGCGCCACTGAAAGCGCGCATCCGCGGCTTGCTGGAAAAACAGCATACCGGCGGCCGTGGCCTGACAGACCGGATAAAGATCCTTACCATGGGGCGCCGCGCGCCGGATCAGACAATCTTCAGTACGGTGGCCACGGCAACGGCCCGGCGCCAACGCCTGGCCATTCAGTATCACGCCCGCAGCAACAATGAAATCAGCCGGCGGACCATCTCGCCTCAACATCTGGCATATTACCGTGACAACTGGTATGTGGATGCCTGGTGCCACCTGCGCCAGGAAATGCGTACCTTCTCCCTTGAAAGAGTCATCTCGGCACAACTGTTGGAGACAAAAGCCCGTGATATCAGCAATAAAAAGCTTGGCGCGTATTTCACCTCCGCCTACGGTATCTTCTCCGGCGCGCCGCGGCAGACTGCTATATTGCGCTTCACACCGCAACGCGCACGCTGGGTTGCGGAGGAAAACTGGCATCCACTCCAGCATGGCCGGTTCCTCGATGAGGGCAGCTACGAATTGCGCGTGCCTTATAACGATGCTCGGGAATTAATCATGGAAATTCTCAAGCATGGTGCGGAAGTGGTTGTGATCGGGCCGGAACAACTCCGCAATGCCGTTGCGGCGCAACTGAAGGCAGCGTCAAGTCAATATTGATAGGCTCATGATTTGAGCCGCTGGCTGTGATACAAAGGGATAGTCGGGGAGAAGTCCTTAGAGAGGATGCCTGCTACAGAGACAAGGAAGGTGAAAGATGACCGAAACATTCAAACCGGGTGACCGGGTCAATCATCCCCTCTCTGATACCGGGACCGTGCTGGCCACAGGCGAGGGCGGCACCGGTAATGCGGCCATCAGTTTCTTCAACTGGGCCAGGATGTGGAGGGGCTATGTGATTGCAGTGGTGACTTTTGGTCCTTGGTTATCGAAAAAATAAATTGGGAATAAATACATGACGACAGAAGAGCGCAAGCAAGCGTACAAAGCCTTCTTCAATACTGCAATGGGGTGGAAGGATAAAGATCAAGGGCCTTTTCCCTACCAAGCAAAATTAGCGTTAGATTCTTGGCCGGACTTGTTGGATGTGCCGACAGGGATGGGCAAGACAGCGGCTGTTGTTCTTGCCTGGCTTTATAAGCGCTTGAACGAAGATCCTGATACGCCGCGCCGGTTAGTCTATTGCCTGCCGATGCGCGTGTTAGTAGAGCAGGCACAAAGTAACATTACTAACTGGCTAAAGTCGCTCGGTCTGGAAGAGCGCATTGCGTTCCCACCCCCACTGATGGGTGGCGAAGTGGATACGAAGTCGTGGGCAGAAAATCCTGAACAGGAGATGATCCTGATCGGTACACAGGACATGTTGCTCTCCCGTGCCTTGATGCGCGGCTACGGTATGAGCCGATACCAGTGGCCGGTCCATTTCGCGCTGCTTCACAACGATGCGTTGTGGGTGTTCGATGAGGTGCAGTTGATGGGGTCGGGCCTTCAAACCTCTGCGCAGTTGGAGGCATTTCGCCGGATGTTTCCATTAGGGGCAAACAGCCGCACACTGTGGGTCTCGGCCACACTCAACAGAGCTTGGCTTGAAACGGTGGATTTCAAAGCCTATGTGCCCTCATTGTGCTCGCTGACGTTGTCGGCAGATGAGAGAGCGGAACCATTGGTATCCCGGCGGTGTGAAGCGACAAAACACCTTCATCCGTCCTCATCCTCCCTTGTGGAGACCAACGCCAAAGGTAAATCGGCCTACATTATGGGGCTCGCAATCGAAGCGCTGGACCGGCATCAGCCCGGCACCCAGACCCTTGTCATCCTCAATACCGTTGAACGTGCCCAATTGCTCGTGGCCGAACTGCAAAAACTTAAGGCCGGGGCTGAACTCCTATTGGTTCACGCCCGTTTCCGCCAAGCCGAGCGCAAGGCGCTCAATGATGCGCTGCTCGCAAAGCCTTCTGCCGAAAGTGCGGGCCGTATCATTGTTGCCACGCAGGCCATCGAGGCTGGGGTGGATATTACCAGCCACACACTCTTTACCGAGCTGGCCCCCTGGTCATCTCTGGTGCAGCGCCTCGGCCGTTGTAATCGCTATGGTGAATGGAATGAGCACGGAGGTGCCAGAGTATTTTGGATCGATCTGGCGGCTGGGGTATCCAGCCCCTACAAGGATGCAGAGTTGGCGCTGGCGCGCGAGAAACTGTCAGGGCTCGATTCGGCCGGTCCCGTCCATTTGCCTTCCACCGATCAAGCGGCGCCTCTTGTACCCGTCTTGCGGAGGCGCGATTTCATTGACCTCTTTAATACCGATCCCGACCTTTCGGGCTTCGATACCGATATCTCCATCTACATCCGTGATGCGGACGATCTCGATGTTCAGGCCTTCTGGCGCGATGAACCCGATGCAGATCAACCTATGCCAGCACGTGATGAGATCTGCCGGGCGTCCATCGCGCAGATCAACGCTTATCTCAGCCACTCGAAAAGAAAAGGTGAAAAAGCCGCCTGGCGTTGGGACTCGTTGGATGGCAAGTGGAAAGCTTTTCAAGACAAGCCACGGCCTGGCCTGGTGTTGATGCTGGATGCAAAACTTGGGGGCTATGATCCGGTGATGGGGTTCGTACCAGACCAGATCAAATCCCCGGTGCCTGTGATCGCTGCTATCGCAGCAGGTCAGAACGTTGAACGTTACAATGGCGACCATCGTAGTTATCAAAACCGCCCCGTCGATCTGGCGGACCATCTGGGGCATGTCGAAAGCGAGGCATGCAAATTGGCGACACTGCTGGAATTACCACCTGGCGAGATCGAGGCTGTTGCACGTGCAGGACGCTGGCATGACGCAGGCAAAGCGCACCCGGTTTTTCAGGCCACCATGCACGACTGCGAAGTTGAAGAGGCGGGAGGGAAAAATCCGCTGTTGGCGAAATCAGCCTCCAGACGCCGTCATGCCCGCCTCCATTTCAGGCACGAACTCGCCTCCATGCTGGCGTGGCTCATCCAACGGCCCGATGAACCCGATGCCGACCTGATTGCCTATCTCATCGCAGCCCACCACGGCAAGGTGCGCATGTCACTGCGCGCCATTCCCGATGAAAAAGGCCCTGTCGATGGGCAACGTTATGCGCGCGGTGTGTGGGAGGGAGACAGTCTGCCAGCCATACAATTGGGTGCAGAACAAATCCCAGGCACCTCCTTGCGTCTCGACCTTATGGAGTTAGGAGAGGGTGAGATGGGACCGTCATGGACCGATCGAACTCAGCGCCTGTTAGAACAATACGGGCCTTTCCACTTGGCCTGGCTGGAGGCTCTGGTACGCATTGCCGACTGGCGGGCATCAAGAATGGAACAGGAGGAGCAGGCATGAGCGCCAATCAACTGCATCAACTTGTACTTGAAGGCTGTACACCGTCACCGCTGGCTAGCTATCTCAAGGCACTGGGTGTGCTGCGTCTGCTGGGGGAACAGAAACCCGAATGGAATGTGCACGGGGCATGGCGGGAAGACCACTTTGTATTGAGGAGTCGAGTGTTCAGTGGTGATGAGCAGGAGGACAGGCAGCGGCTACAAGCGTTTTTTCTTGAGGAATATCGGCCTACACCGATTGTGGCGCCGTGGAATGGCGGAAGTGGTTTTTACTTTCAGGAAGGAAAGCTAAGCGAGCGTGATCCTGCAACTGGAAAGAAAATTAAGACCGGCGTGCGCGACCAATCAACTGAAGCGACAAAAACGCTAGATAAAATTCTCAATGGTGACGGAGCGCGGCTGGATGAATATAGACAAGTACTAATGTTGGCAAAGTCGGTTATAGAAAAGTCTGGTTTTCAGGAGGCGCCAAAAGAAGGTGAGAAGCACGACATTCTTCATCAGTTACGCGGACAGTTATCTGATAGAGCGTTGGCATCGCTGGATTCCGCAGTTGCACTTGCGTCAGAAAAGCCGGGATATGCGCCCTTGTTAGGAACAGGGTGGAACGATGGAAATCTAGATTTCACCAACAACTTTATGCAGCGCATCACTGAGTTGATTGATCCTTCTACGGATGAGGCTACGGCGGCCTCTTGTGCTTGGTTGCCCGCAGCTTTGTTTGATGAAACTTCACCCGGTCTTATTAGGGCGGCGGTAGGGCAATTCTATCCGGGTGGGGTAGGCGGCCCGAATTCGACAACTGGTTTTGATGCTAAGCCACTAGTTAATCCATGGGATTTTGTCTTGATGCTTGAAGGCGCTTTATTCTTTGCAACTTCAGTAACACGCCGTTTAGAGGTCTCTGGATATGGAGTGCTTTCCTATCCGTTCACCATCCGATCTTCCGGCACAGGGTCTGGCGTGCTCAGTTTGGGTGATGCAAATCAGTACGAAATTTGGATGCCACTATGGGTGCATTTCTCATCTTGCCGGGAGATTAATGCATTGCTAACCGAAGGTCGTGCGACTGTAGGTCGTCGGGCTGCTAAAGATGGGCTCGACTTTGCGAGGGCTGTTGCATCGTTAGGGAGTGATAGAGGT
>JALUPA010000036.1 GCA_027054335.1 Ardenticatenaceae bacterium | reverse complement strand
ACATTTGGTAAGGCAGTTGCTTCTGTGCTTGCACTTCTTAAAAGTAGTGTCAGGGCGCTTGCCATAACAAACAAGGTTAAACCTGCGCCCAATATCATATATTGTAATTTTTTGGACATCATCTACTCCTTATCTATAAACTTCCGATCAAATTTGTATCGATACAAAAACAACTTAAACGATTTTTGTAACCACGGGAAGGTCAACTCCGGCCAATTTTATGACCGGATACGGCCGTCTTTTTGGCCGGATGCGGTCATTTTCCTGGCCGCATCCGGTCATTTTCAGGGGGAATTATCCAGCAGCCCCTGCCGCCCCGCTTCATACGCCGCGCCGACACGGCCGCTCACGCCCAATTTTCCGTAAAGGCGCTGCAAACTGCGGCGCACCGTCCGCTCCGACAAATGAAGCAATTCAGCTATTTCTCCATCCGTTTTTTCCAAAGCAATCAGGCGTAAAAGAGCCTGTTCCCGTTCCGTAAGCAAATCAACCGGGGCGGCAAACGGCGCAGCCAGTTTTTCTACCAACGGCCGGCTCAACCAGACTTCCCCACGCATAATGGCGCGTACCGCTTCCGGCAAACGGGCCGGCGGCTCCTCCTTCAAAAAACAACCATTTGCCCCCTCATCCAGCAAGGTACGGATGCAGGTTTCGTCAGGATCGGCCAGCAAAACCAGCGTTTTCAGGTGGGCGCAATGCTGCCGCCAGTCGCTAATCGTCTCCGCAAAAGGGCGGTTCAGCGCATTAAGGCTCAACAACAGAACGTCTGGTTCATAACGGCGGCACATCTCCAGCGCCGCTTCTTCCGCCGCAACCATACCGGTAAGAAACAGATCGTTTGTTTGCGCTATTGTTTGCTCGATGCTGCCAAAAAGAAGTTCGTGTTTGTCTACCAACAAAACACGAATTTGCTTTCCCATATAATCCCCCATGCCTCCAGATAACACTTACTATATAATGCCCCCCCCCCTCATCTGTCAAGGATTGTTACAAAACTGTGACAAAACGCTTAACCACGGCTAAACACGATCTGGCCATCTCCATCACGCTTTTTTCGGTCACGCAGCACGCCTTAACGCATCACAAAAAACTCGATAAATTCAGCCAAATAAGGTATAATTCAGACACAAAAATCAAGCAGAAAAGCCACCCTCACGTGGTGGCATTTTTTACGTAATGGGACACTAAAACTACCCTCCCCGGAGGTCGCACTTGGACGAAAACGTAACCATAGACAGTAATATCGGCAAAATCAATTATATTGACATAAACAACGAAATGCGCAGCTCTTACCTGGACTACGCCATGAGCGTTATCGTGGCCCGCGCCCTGCCGGACGCCCGCGACGGCCTGAAACCGGTCCACCGCCGCATCCTTTACGCCATGTGGGATATGGGCATCCGCGCCGGGTCCGCCCACCGCAAAAGCGCTCGTATTGTCGGCGAAGTTTTGGGTAAGTATCATCCGCATAGTGATACGGCCGTCTACGACGCCATGGTGCGTATGGCCCAATACTTTTCCCTGCGCTACATGCTGGTAGACGGCCAGGGCAACTTCGGCAGCGTAGACGGCGACAGCGCCGCCGCCATGCGTTACACCGAAGCCCGTCTGGCCCGCATCGCCCACGAACTGCTGGAAGACATAGACAAAGACACTGTAGATTTTATTCCCAACTTCGATGACAGCCTGACCGAACCGGAGTTGCTGCCCGCTCGCCTGCCTAATTTGCTGCTCAACGGCTCTTCCGGCATTGCCGTGGGTATGGCCACCAACATTCCGCCCCACAACCTGACAGAGATCTGCAACGCCATCATCTACCTGATTGACCGCTACGATGACGTAGACAGCGTGACACTGGACGAGTTGATGCAGTTTGTCACCGGCCCGGATTTCCCTACCGGCGGTATCATCGTGGGCAACGAAGGCATCCGCAATGCGTATGGCACAGGACGCGGCCGGATCATCATGCGCGGCCGGGCAGAAATTGAAGAAATGCCCCGCAACCCGGATCGGCAGCGCATCAATATCACCGAAATTCCTTTCCAGGTCAACAAAGCGATGCTCATTGAGCGGATGGCCGAACTGGTCAACAAAGGCGTCATCACCGACATTTCCGACCTGCGTGATGAATCTGACAAACGGGGCATTTCCATCATTGTGGAGCTAAAGCGGAACACCCAGCCTATGAAAGTGCTGAACCAGCTTTACAAGCACACTGCCCTGCAAACTACCTTTGGCGTGCAAATGTTGGCCCTGGTAGACAAACAGCCCCGCCTGCTTTCCCTCAAACGCGCCCTGCAAATTCACATCGAACACCGCATCGAGGTCATCACCCGCCGCACCAAATTTGAACTGGACAAAGCCCTCAAACGGCAGCACATTTTGGAAGGGCTGCTCATCGCCCTCAACCACCTGGACGACGTAATTGAGACCATTCGCCGCTCGCCCAGCGCTGACGCCGCCCGTAGCCAGTTGATAGAACGGTTTGGCCTGACGGAAGTACAGGCCACGGCCATCCTGGATTTACAACTGCGCCGTCTGGCTGCGCTGGAACGACAAAAAATTGAAGATGAATACAAGGACATCACCGCCCACATTGAATATCTGCGGAGTATCCTGGCAGACAAGGGTGAGATTTTAGCGTTAATTAAAGAAGATTTAACGACGTTGATAGAGAAGTATGGGGATGAGCGTCTTACAGAAATTGGTATTGGTCTGGCAGCCGACATCAATATGGAAGACATTATCCCGGATGAAGACGTGTTGATTTCTATTACCCGGCGCGGTTATGTCAAGCGAACGCCAGTCACAGCTTACCGGATGCAGGCGCGTGGCGGCAAGGGTCTTATCGGCATGAGTACGCGGGAAGAAGACCAACTGGCCCAGTTATTTGCTGCCGGATCGCATAATAGCATTTTGTTCTTTTCCAACCGGGGCAAGGTGTACTCCATCAAGGCGTATGAAATTCCGGAACTGTCTCGCACAGCCAGAGGCACATCCCTGATGAATATCCTGCCCCTGATGCCGGATGAAAAGGTAACGGCCGCCTTGGCCGTCCACAGTTTTGAAGACGCTGAATACCTGACGATGATCACCCGCAAAGGGCGCATCAAGCGAGTAGAAGTGAGCGCCTTCAAAAATGTGCGCCCCAGCGGCCTCATTGCCCTGACGCTGGATGAAGATGACAGCCTGGGCTGGGTCAAATTAACTACCGGCGACCAGGATTTGATTCTGGTGAGCGAGCAGGGCAAAGGCATCCGTTTCAGCGAGAAGGATGTCCGGCCAATGGGCCGCACGGCCGCCGGCGTGAATGCCATGCGCCTGGATGCCTGGGATAACATTGCCGGGGCGGATGTGGTCTGGCCGGGTGACAGCGTCCTGATTATCACGGAAAAAGGGTACGGCAAACGCACCCCGGTGGAAGATTACCGGCAGCAAAACCGGTATGGCCAGGGCGTGCGGGCGATGACCTTAACGCCGGAACGCACGGGCAAGATTGTCTCGGCACGGGTAGTCACGCAGGGCGATGAGGTGACGTGTATCTCGGCCAGCGGCATTATTTTGCGCACTTCTGTGGATACGGTCTCGCAACAAGGCCGCATTACGCAGGGGGTGCGGGTGATGGATTTGCGGGAAGGGGATACGGTGGCTTCGGTAGCCGTTATCCGGGAAGGGCGGCTGTCTCAGGTGAATGGTAATCAGTCCACGGTAAACGGCAATCAACCGCCTGCAGGTGGCGAGCCTGTTGCTGATCGCCGATAACCGATTACCGATTACCGATTACCGGAAAGAGGCGCGCCTGGTCGCGCCTCTTTTTTTGTGTCTGTCTAACCTATTTCCTATACGGGAAACGGCCGTCAAACCCTATACTTAACCTTGTCGCTTGCGTAAACCTACAATATCGTAAGCGACGCCTGACGAAAGCAGTATCTTCGGACAGGGGAGAGAATAAATTTCGTAGGTGCTACCTTAGTCAAAACAGGGAACGTAAAATGAGTACAGCCAAATTAATGAAACTTCTCACGCCAGCCATGACTGTAGAAGACCTGGGTATTCCCGTTGGCCTAGTACAGGACTTGATATTTCGCCTTTTATTTAATGAAGGAGACGTAAACATTGCCCGTTTTAGCGAAATATTGGGTTTGCATCCACGCATCCTGGACAGCCTGTTATCCCAAATGAAGCAAGAACATTCGGTAGAAGTGACCAAGGCCGGTTCTCTGGGCAGCATCAGCTTTACCTACGGCTTGACGGAAAAGGGTGTGCGGCGGGCCGGCGATGCTTTTGAGCGCAGCCAATACGTAGGCCGTATTCCCGTTCCTCTGGAAGATTACACCGACGCTATTCTTATCCAGACGGAAACAACGCAAAGAATCACGCCCAGTCAGGTGCAGCGGGCTTTGAACCGCCTTATTCTGCCGGAGAATTTCCATCGCAAGATTGGCCCGGCAGTTAATGCCGGTACTTCTATCTTTCTTTATGGGCCGCCAGGCAACGGTAAAACGACCATTGCCCAGGCCGTTGCCGATTTACTAGGAAAGGGTTCAGCTATCTGGCTGCCGGACGCCATTACGGTTGGCGGGCAAATTATCCGGGTCTTCGATCCGCTGGTGCATATTCCTATCAAAAATGAAGATATGATCATGCATACCAGTATGTTTGAGGAAAATGGCGTCACCGGCAAGCTGAAGGTTGATAAACGCTGGCGCTTGTTTCAGCGGCCGGCCGTCATGGTGGGCGGTGAGTTGACGATGGAATCGCTGGATTTGCGCTACGAACCGGTAGCTAAGACGTATGAAGCGCCGTTGCAGCTAAAGGCAAATGGCGGTATGTTCCTCATTGATGATTTCGGCCGGCAGCAAATCAGCCCGCAGGAACTGCTGAACCGCTGGATTGTGCCCCTGGAAAGCGGCGTGGACTTTTTACGGCTGCAATCGGGACAAACGGTAGACGTGCCTTTCCGCCAACTGATTGTCTTTTCTACAAATCTGGACCCCAACCAACTGGTTGACGGTGCGTTCCTGCGTCGTATTCAAATGAAGGTGGAAGTGAAGGGGCCGGACGAGAAGATGTTTTATCAGATTTTCACGAGTACCTGTAAAGCGTACCACATTCCTTTTGACAAGAAGAGCTTTATCCATCTGCTGCAAAAATGGTATCGTAATTCCGGCCGGGTGATGCAGTCGGTCCACCCCCGCGACATTGTGAAGACGGTCATCTCAATCTGCGATTACGAAAATGTAACGCCGCGCCTGACGCCAGAATTGATAGATGAAGCGTGTGACAGTTACTTTGTGGACGGGGATATGGCGGCCACGCTGGCCGATCAGCCCTCTGTTAACGGCACGGGGATGGTAGATATGGCGCCGTCCCGCATGATGGCTGCAGCAGGACTGGGGCAATAATTACAACGGCAGACAAACTTCCATCCGCCGGATTTTATTATCTTCTATTTTAGGCAATACGGCCGTCACCAACACGCTGATGTCGTCGCGGGGACGGCCGTTGTCCATTTCTATCGCCTCGGCCAGTAAGGTATCCGCAATCGTGCGGGCATCGGTAAGGCCTTCAGCAATCATCCGGGTAAAAGCGGCAGCGGGGTCGTAACGGCCGTTACCACTCAAAGTTCCCGCATGGCGCAGCCCATCGGTAAAAACGACAATGATTGTGCCTATTTCTATGGGCAGTTGAGTGATGACCGGTTTGGTGTTACGCCGCACGCCCACATTTTGAGATGGTTCGCCCAGGATGGTTAAGCCAGATACGGCCGTGTAGACAAACACCGGCGCGTCATTATTCCGGGAGATGACAAACGTGCGGCTGTCCATGTCTACCGAGAGAATGTTCAGCGTGGCGCTCACCTTCCCCTTACGCTGGGCATACAAATAATCGTGCGCCGCCCGCGCCGCCGCGCCATCCCGCACCCCTTCACTGAGCAGTTGAATCGCCTTCCGCGCCACCATATTGCTGATCACTTTGGCCGATTTGCCGCTGCGCTGCCCATCTACCAAGACAAAGGAGATACCGCCGTGCGGCCGTTCAATCATTTCCAACGTATCGCCGCTTTCACTGGAGGCATATTTACGTATTTTCGCCGCCGCGCATTGCACTTCCATAGCGGCGTTATGCTATACTATGAATAATAAACTGACAACAGTAGAGGCAAATAATGGCTACGCAAATCCTGTTAACCATACCAGACGAATTATTTGACCAGGCCAGACGCCTGGCGAAAGTAAAAAAACAGGACGTATCTGATCTGCTGGTGGACTCCATTGTGCTGGAAAAAAGCGCACCGGAGGATGATCCGGTAGAACGGGAGCGCCAGGCATACCTGTCCCTGCACGAACAGCTAAAAGAGAAATACGCTGGAGAGTATGTGGCTATTTATCAAGGCAAGCTGGTTGACCATGATGCTGACGGGGTGGCTTTAAGTTCAAGGATCAATAAAAAATACCCCCATGACTTTGTCTTGATGCGCAAGGTCGAACCCGAACCGGAACGTATTCTGTATTTTCGCTCTC
>JALUPA010000035.1 GCA_027054335.1 Ardenticatenaceae bacterium | reverse complement strand
GGGTTGGGTTAATGGCGCGGCGTGGAATGGGGACGAGAGCCGGATTTTGACCTGGAGCGGGGACTGGGATAGTCCTAACAGAACGGCCATCCTGTGGGATGCGGCCAGCGGGGCGCGGCTACAAACCTTCGCCCATGAGAGTCGGGTTAATGGCGCGGCGTGGAATGAGGACGAGAGCCGGATTTTGACCTGGGGCGATGATAGAACGGCCGTCCTGTGGGATGCGGCCAGCGGGGCGCGGTTACAAACCTTCGCCCATGAGGGTGATGTTAATGGCGCGGCGTGGAATGGGGACGAGAGCCGGATTTTGACCTGGAGCGAGGACAGAACGGCCGTGGTGTGGGATGCGGCCAGCGGGGCGCGGCAGCAAACCTTCGCCCATGAGCGTGAGGTTCGGGGCGTGGCGTGGAATGAGGACGAGAGCCGGATTTTGACCTGGAGCGGGGACGGAACGGCCGTCCTGTGGGATGCGGCCAGCGGGACGCGGCGGCAAACCTTCGCCCATGAGGGTTCGGTTTTTGGCGCGGTGTGGAATGGGGACGAGAGCCGGATTTTGACCTGGAGCGATGATAGAACGGCCGTCTTGTGGGATGCGGCCAGCGGGGCGCGGCGGCAAACCTTCGCCCATGAGAGTTGGGTTAATGGCGCGGCGTGGAATGGGGACGAGAGCCAAATTTTGACATGGAGCAATGACGGGACGGCCGTCCTGTGGGATGCGGCCAGCGGGACGCGGCAACAAACCTTCACCCATGACGATGGGGTTAATGGCGCAGTGTGGAATGGGGACGAGAGCCGGATTTTGACCTGGAGCGGGGACGGGACGGCCAAAGTTTGGGATGCGCAAACGGGGCAGTTGCGGCTGGTTATCAGCCCGGACGGCACGGCAATAACCGCCGCCCAATGGAATCAAGCCGAAGACCGCCTGCTCGTTGCCACAGTCGGGGGCATCGCCCGAATCTATGATACCGACATGGACAGATTGGTAGACGCCGCCTGCCAGGCCGCCACGCGCAACTTCACCTGGGCGGAATGGCAGTTATATTTCCCCGGCGAGCCGTACCGCCCAATCTGCCCGGAGCTGCCCGTTCATCCCTCGGTTCCTCAGGCGTCTGCCTCCCCATAATATTGCCAGGCGATTAAAATCGCGGCTACGTTTGCCAAGACCGCCTGCGCGGTCTGGGTTCCAGCAGCCCAATTTCCCGCTTTATCGGGCTGCTGTCAGGTACGCTGCCCCAACATCCTAAAGGCCCGTTTCCCTTCCCGCCGGATACACGACCACCTCTTCTTTGGTCACAATGATCTCGTCCAACAACCCAATTTCCCGCAACGCCTCAATCGTTTCGTGAGCAATTGAAAACTGTTCAAAACCCGGAGAGATTGACCAACTTCCTCCTTGCTGGCTGCCAGCCAAATGTGCGCCCTCTCGCCCGCCTCCAATCTGTCCAGCCAACGCACTTCGTTCCTCCGGGGCAGGGGAGGGCGGTTTTCTTGAGGATTGTCTTCATTTGAGCCAAAAGCTGTAGGGCGATTTACCAAATCGCCCTACAATGGGCGAAACGAAGACCATTCCCGTTTTCTTTGTTCGACCAATCCAGACTGAGCCGTTGGTGCAGGATGGCCGGGATGGGGATGCGGCTTTCCAGAATCCCTCCGCCAGTTCGCATAGTTGTAGACCATCACCTGGCTCAAATCTGCGCCAGTCTTTACCGTGCTGTCAATAATGTTTTCCAATGGAGCAGAGGGGGTGTCCATGTGTCAACTGAAAGATCGTGCGCATAATCTGCAAAAAGATTATGTGCCTATCTTGACGCGCCAAAGTAACGGCCGTTACCCCCCCTGTGCATAATCTCTGCATGTGCATAATCTTTTGCCCCGGCGGAACGCTGCAACCACAAGGGCGGAGGGCGGGCCTGGCTGCGGCGGTGTGCCGCTGGAACGCTTGCGTTCCATCAGGGCGGGTG
>JALUPA010000034.1 GCA_027054335.1 Ardenticatenaceae bacterium | reverse complement strand
ATTGCTGCGTCTGCTTACCAGCCGGCCCAGCTGGCCCAAGCCGTTGTTGAAGTATTGGTAGGCCGGCTGGTAAGCAGACGCAGCAATAGCCATCTGGCCCACTTGTAAATTCATGCGGGCCAACTGCCGCCATTCCGCCGGGCTGCGGGCTTCCACCTGCCCCAAATTGAGTTGATTAGCTACGGCAAAAAGGTCACCTTCGTCGCCATCGGCCTGGACAGCCGCCCACATATTCTGACCGATTTGCCAATGCACGGCCGTCTTCTCCTCCTCCGGCAGCAAAGAATAGGCTGCCTGTTGGATGCGGTCGTGGGCAAATTTGTAGCAGGCATTCAACGTTGGGTCTGGTTCCGCCAGCGTCATCAGCCTGTACGTTTCATCCAGAGGAATGACAAACCCCTCCGCCACCGCCGGCCACAGGTCTACGGCCGTATTCCGCAGTGGTTTACCGGCAGCCAGGGCCAGTGTTTGGGCCTCGAAACAGCTGCCAATACAAGCCGCCAACTTCAGCATCTCCTGCGCTGGCAGGACCAACTTTTGGATATTGTCCGTCATCAAAGCCACCACATTATCCGTGATATTTTGCGCCTGAATCCGGTTCAATTCCCATTGCCAGCGTCCTGTCGCAAAATCAAAAGCCAGCAAGCCATCAGCAAATAACGATTTGAGAAATTCCCCTACAAAAAATGGGTTACCGTCTGTTTTCCGCTGGACCAGTTCTGCCAACGCCGCCGTTTCCGACAACGGGCGGTGCAGCGTGTCAGCGGCAAACCGGTTCACATCCGTCAGGGAAAGGGGAGCCAGGGTAAGGCGCGACTGGTGTACGCCGGATTGGGCGATAGCCGCTAACATACTCTCTATGGGATGGCCAGCCCCCACCTCATTATCCCGGTAAACGCCAATGATCAGGCTGTGTCGCACTCTCCCGGATGTGATAAACGCCTGCAAAAATTTGCGGGAAGCGGCATCCATCCACTGCCAATCATCCAAAAAGACAATCAGAGGATGTTCTGGTCGGGAAAAAACACGAATAAAGTCCAGAAAGGTGAGGTTAAACCGGTTTTCCGCTTCGACCCGGGGTAGGTCGGGCACGGCCGTTTGCGGACCGATGATCAATTCCAGTGCCGGAATGACATCTACAATTACCTGGCCGTTATTGCCCAACGCGGCCGTCAACTTCTCGCGCCAGACGGCCAGCGCCTCCGCACTCTCCATTAAAACTTGGTTAACCAAATCCTGTACTGCGCTCAAAAGCGGCGCATACGGTGTATTGGTCAACTGGTCAAACTTGCCGGAGATAAAATAACCGCGCCGGGCCGTGACAGGCAAGTAAATTTCCTGTACCAACGCCGATTTACCAATACCGGGCGGCCCGCTCACCACCACCAGTTCCATGTCACCCTGCTGTAAATCGGCCACCCGGTCAAAGGCGGCCAGCAAAAGCTGACGTTCCCGGTCACGGCCGTACAGCTTTTGCGGCAGTTGGAAGCGGGCATGGACATCCTGCTGCCCCAAGGGGAAGGATGGGATGACGGCCGTCTCCTGCCATTCTCGCCAGCACCGCGCCAAATCCGCCTGCAAGCCGGCAGCCGACTGGTATCTGTCCTCCGCATTTTTAGCCATCAAGCGCAGCACAATGTCCGCCAAAACGTCTGGAATGGCCGGATTCAGTTCGGCCGGAGGGATGGGCTGCCGGGCCATGTGGGCGTGTACCAGAGCCAGAGCATTATCTGCCACAAACGGCAGCCGTCCCGTCAACATCTGGTAAAACGTCACCCCCAGCGAGTAAAAATCAGAGCGGTAATCCATCGCCCGGTTCATCCGCCCCGTCTGCTCCGGTGAGATGTAAGGCAGCGTCCCTTCCAGCACGTTAGGATTGCGGATTTCCGGATTTTCGCGGGAAAGGGTGGTGGCCAGGCCAAAATCAATGATTTTCACCACGCTGCTCTCCCGGTTCCAGACGATGTTGGCCGGATTGATGTCTTTGTGCATCAAATGCTGGCTGTGGATGCTGGCTAATTGGCGGCTAATTTCTATCGCCAGGGGCAAAAACTCGGCCACTGGCAGCACCTCTCCCCGCAAATGGGCCAGCAGATCATCGCCGCCAAAATCTTCCAGGACGATGGTCGGGGTGTTCTCGTATTCAACGAGGTCATAGGCCCGGATGAGGCCATCTCCCTGTAAACTGCGGGTGATTTCGTATTCCCGCTGGAAACGGCCGTAACTCCGGGGCGCAGCCCTTTCCCGCCGCAGCGCCTTCAAAACGACAGGCAGCCCATCCCGCCGCTGCCCCCGAAACACCAAAGAGCGTTCACTCTCGTATATTTTTTTACTGATCTGGTACTCTGCTGTCATACTTTTAATCAGAAACCGAGTTTTTCCCCAAAACCCGGTTTCGCCTCAAGCAAACAGTACCATACCAACCCTACCTTTGCCACCTATTTCCGGTTCTATTTGGCAAAATATCCATTGCAGATTATCATCTCACCATGGATAAAAAAGTTGCTCCTTACGGTTCGTGGCAATCGCCAATTAGCACCGATCTGATCGTTTCCGGCTCCATCCGCCTGGGCGAAGTGAAGTTGGACGGAAATACAATTTACTGGACGGAAGGACGGCCAGCGGAAGACGGCCGTAACGTCCTGGTCAAATGGGCGCCCCTGAGCGGTATCGAAGAGATCACCCCCGCCGGTTACAACGTGCGCACTCGCGTCCACGAATACGGCGGCGGCGCGTATGCCGTTCACGATGACGCCGTCTGGTTCAGCAACTTTGTGGACCAACGACTCTACGCTCAAATGCCTCATAGTGAACCGGAAGCCTTGACTGCTAACGAAAAACTGCGTTTTGCCGATGGCGTTGTAGACGTGCGGCGGGAACGGCTGATTTGCGTGCGCGAAGCCCATCTGAACCCCGGCAAAGAAGCAGTCAACACCCTCGTCAGCCTCAACCTGAACGGCCGTGACGAAACCGGCATAACGCTGGCAACGGGCAATGATTTTTATTCTTCTCCCGCCCTCAGCCCGGACGGCCGTCAACTGGCCTTCCTTACCTGGAACCATCCCCACATGCCCTGGGACGGCACGGAATTGTGGGTAGGCGATCTCAATGAAGCGGGCACAGCCCTGGAAAACCTGACGTTGGTGGCCGGCGGCCCGGCCGAATCTATCTTCCAGCCGCAATGGTCGCCCGGCGGCACCCTGTTTTTCGTCTCCGACCGCAGCGACTGGTGGAATTTGCACCGCTGGCGCAATGGCGTAGTGGAAGCGCTTTACCCGCTGGAAGCAGAATTTGGGATGCCGCAGTGGGTGTTTGGCCTGTCTACGTATGGCTTTGCTGACGCGAACACGATTATTTGCAGCTACACGCAGAACGGCCGTTGGCGCCTGGCAAAACTTGACATAACAAAACGCAAGTTGGTAGACATCGAGACCCCCTACACCAGCATCTATTCTTTGCGCGTGGGGGATGGCTTTGCCGCTTTTATCGGCGGTTCGGCGATACGGCCGTCGGCCATTGTGCGCCTTGACCTGACCACGGGCGAGATGCAGGAACTACGCCAATCTACCAGTCTGACCGTAGACGAAGCATACCTTTCCCTTCCCCGGCCCGTCGAGTTTCCCACAGAAAACCATTTGACAGCCTACGCTATCTATTACCCGCCACAAAATCGAGATTTCACTGCGCCGGAAGGAGAAAAACCGCCTCTGCTGGTACATTGTCACGGCGGCCCGACCAGTCAGGCAGGCACGACACTCAGTTTGAGCATTCAATATTGGACCAGCCGGGGCTTTGCTTACGTGGACGTGAATTATGGCGGCAGTACGGGTTATGGCCGTCCTTTCCGCCAGCGGCTCAATGGGCAGTGGGGCGTGGTGGACGTGCAGGACAGCCTCAACGCCGCCCGCTACTTTATGGAACGCGGTCTGGCCGATAAGGACAGACTGTCCGTCCGGGGCGGCAGCGCGGGCGGCTACACCACGCTGGCGGCCGTCACTTTTTACAATGTATTCGACGCCGGGGCCAGCTACTTCGGCATCAGCGACCTGGAAGCGATGACCAAAGAGACGCACAAATTCGAGTCCCGCTACCTGGACAACCTGATCGGCCCCTACCCGGAAGCGCAGCAGCTATATCACGACCGCTCCCCCATCCACTTTGCCCACGACATTCATTGCCCCCTCATCCTCTTCCAGGGTTTGGAAGACCGCGTCGTCCCCCCTAACCAGGCGGAGATGATGTTTGACGGTTTGCGAGAAAAAGGCGTCCCCGTGGCCTACGTCCCCTTCGCGGGGGAGCAGCACGGTTTCCGCCAGGCGAAAAACATCAAGGCGGCGCTGGAAGATGAGTTGTATTTTTACGGCCGTGTCTTCCACTTCACCCCCGCCGACACGTTGCAGCCCATCCCCATCGAGAATTTGGAAGCGTGAGATATTGAGATATTACGAAGTGATCAGGAATCTCTTAATATCGCCTGCAATTGAGCCTTAGTGTCCACTTCAGGATCAAACACCTCAACCCCTTCATACCGTGCGGCACGAAGTAGACGCTTGTCGCAACTCCAAAAAACAAGACGCTGATCTTGCTTCAGTAAAGTTTGTTGTAAATTAAGACATGACCGCAAAATGACGGCATCTGTTGCATTGATATTGTGTTGAGCGATTAAATTCAAAGCAGACAAAATCAACTCATCATCCACTGACGCAATAGAAAATGCCGCATCTTCGATGACTTCCTTGTTCAATTCAAGCATCGCCTGAGCAAATAATTTTGGCGGTAATCGGCCGTCATTTCGTTTACGCACTAAGACTGAAATAATCTCAAGGACACCAATTACCGCGCAGGTCATTTGCTCAACAGGCAAATCATAGAAGAGTTCATTTACCAACTCAGTTCCATCTTCCGATGAATACCGTTTCACTAAAGCGCTGGCGTCAAAATAAACCCACACCATGACATTATTCCTCACGAGCAGAAATAATGCTTTGGCTTAACTCGTTAGAGGCCAGGCCCGCTTCACGCATCTGTTTTTGCAGTGTATCAATTCCAACAGTTTCACCTTGAACAGACATGGTAAGAAACAATTGCCGCATTTGCTTCTTCAGCGCCCTTTTGTCTACCCACATCCCAGACATTGGTGTTTCTTCTAACTGTGTCAACTGATCGCCCTGCGCAGGCAATGCTTTCAATTCGTGACGAATAGCTACAATTTCGGACTCGATCTGTCTCAGACGGCTGGTCAGATGTTGAATTGTTGCAAGTTGGTTCATTATCATGCTCCTGATTCTTCTGTATCATACAAAGCTATACAGTCAAGGTCAACATCGCATCTCTCCCACCGTTCAGGTTTCGTCACCTAAACGTGCCCTATCCGCCAAGCATACCTCCTGTTTTTCTTCCACAATTAAGAAATAAGAACGTCTCGCAATCAGGGAACTTTGCCCGATTGCCCAACGTCACAAAAATTGCTGGCGCAATACGCATCAGGCAGGAGAAATTATGTATAACGACGAAACCACACGGCCGTATTTCCCCCATCCAACCCCCACGCCGCCCCGCCGCAAATGGGGCTGCGGCTGTTTGGGCCGCCTGTTTCTCGGCGGCATTGTCTTGCTGGCCCTGTTCATCTTTGGCGGCGTGCTGATTGCTTCCACGCTGATTTACAGCAGCCTTTCCGGAGATATTGAAGCGGGTATTGCCAAACTGGACGCCGCCCGCGACCGGGACACCTTTGAAACCACCCGCATCTTTGACCGCAACGGGGAGCTGCTCTGGGAAGTGTTCGGCGAAGGCAAACGTACTAACGTCAGCCTGGCCCAAATCCCCTCGGCGATGATTGCCGCCACCATTGCCGTGGAAGATGATACCTTTTACGAGAACGTGGGCGCCGATCTACCCTCACTGATTGCCGCCCTGATTGCCAACACGCGCAACCCGGACGGCCGTCCCGTGGGCGGCAGCACCATTACCCAACAGCTTGTGCGCCACATTGTCTTTGATTATGAAGAACGCACGGCCGTATCCTACAACCGCAAAATCAAGGAAATCATCCTGGCCTGGATTATGAGCCGCAACTACAGCAAAGACGACATCCTGGAGATGTACCTGAACGAAATCTACTACGGCAACCTGGCCTACGGCGTGGAAGCGGCCGCCCAAACCTACTTCGACAAACCGGCCGTTGACCTGAGCCTGGCCGAAGCCAGTCTGCTGGCCGGCCTGCCCCAAAGCCCCGTGGAACTCGATCCCCTGACCAACTTTGAGGCGGCCAAAGAGCGGCAGTGGTTGATACTCAACCTGATGGCCGGTGACGGGGCCATCACCCAGGCAGAAGCGGTAACCACCTACCAGGAACCGCTGGCCTTTGCCGCCCAGGAAGTCAGCCTGACCGCGCCCCACTTTTCCGTCTACGTGCGGCAGCAACTGGAGGAGATGTTTGGCGCGGAAATGGTAGCCAACGGCGGCCTGCGCGTCACCACCAGCCTGGATTTGCGCTACCAGCGGTTGGCCGAGCAGTTGGCCCGGCAGCACGTAGCCGC